>JAFDGZ010000064.1 GCA_019309045.1 Deltaproteobacteria bacterium
CGAGTGGTTTGATGAAAGCGGCGAAACCATGATGCACCGTATACCAGAGGAGGGTTCAGCTGAAATAAAGATGGGCGCCCAGTTGATCGTCCGAGAAAACCAGGCAGCGATTTTTTTCAGAGACGGCAAAGCCTATGATATCTTGGGACCTGGGCGACACACCCTGTCTACTATGAACATTCCTTTGCTCACCAAGGTTCTCAGCCTCCCCTACGGCTTTAGCAGCCCTTTTCGGGTGGAAGTCTATTTCGCCAATACCAAAATCTTCACCAATCTCAAGTGGGGAACAAAGGAGCCTGTGGCCTTTAAAGACGAGCAACTCGGTCTGGTCCGTCTGCGCGGCTTCGGCACCTACACCATGAGAATCGTGCAGCCGCTGCTCTTTGTCAATACACTGGTGGGCACCCAGGGGATCTACGCCACGGATCAGGTGGCTGATTTTCTCCGTGATGTTATAGTAAGCCGCCTCAACGATCTGCTGGGTGAAATGCTGGACACCGTGTTCAATCTACCCCGCTATTATGACGAGCTGGGCGCCGCCATCAAGAGCAGAGTGCAAGAGGATTTTGCCCGCTACGGCATAGGTCTGCTCGATTTCTATATCAACTCCATTACCCCTCCGGCTGAAGTACAAGAGATGATCGATGCCAAATCGGGCATGGCAGCAGTAGGAAACCTGGATCAGTTCATGAAATTCAAAGCAGCCAAAGCAAATGCTCCAGAAGAGTCTCTCTGAGGGAGACGATAGTTCGCCCAGAGAGATCGATTGTCCCATCTGCACAGCGAGGATTCCTGCAACTGCTCGTTTCTGTTCAAACTGCGGCCACCAGATAGTAACTATCAACAAATGCTTGCAGTGCGGCCACGACCTGCCGGCAGGCGCCAACTTCTGCATGAATTGCGGCACCAAGGTGGAAAAGAAGACGAATGTCTGTCCAAAATGCGGCTACAAGGCACTGCCTGAAGCAAAATTTTGCAACCAGTGCGGTGAGCCGCTGGAGTAAATTCTGAAAAAATTCCTGCCTGGTGGCGGCATGAACCACTGTGGCCATGATTCCCGTGATCTGCTACTCAAAAACATAAAGACCGTGGCATGCAAATAGAGTTAGATTGCCCACAATGCGGGGGAATTATCACCATTGACGAGGAACTGGAGGTAGTTCGCTGCGGCTATTGCAGCTCAACTATGTATATTGGGGGCAAGAGTGAATTCCCCTCATTCATGCTTGCCCCCCGCTGGAGTGTCGAACAGTGTGACAAGCTTCTGACAACCTTCTTCAGCACCAGGAAAGTCAAGCTCGCCAGGAGTAAAAAGATCCAGCTTCTCTATGCTCCCTACTGGCGCTGCAAGGGCATGGTCTTTCACTGGGTGGCAGGCAAGAAAGAAAAGCTCTCTGGATCAGAGGATCACCGCTCCTGGGAGGACATCAAAGAACTGCACACCAAGGCATTTGACTTCACCTTCCCCGCCTACGATAATGTGAATCTGGGCTTGCAATCCCTGGGGGTACGCACTGCCGCCCTCAAACTCCGCCTATACCACTCGTCCAGACTTGCTGCCAACGCCCTCCGTTTGCCCATCAATATCCCCCCTGCTCAGGCTGTGAAGCACAGCCAGGCCTTTCTCAACTTCGGTTTTGCCGACAGCAGCCTGAGGGTTGACCTGGAGGACACCCAGTTGGTGGGGGAGGTCTACTCCCTAGTTTATTTTCCTTTTTGGCTGCTGCAAATCGTCCACAAGGAAAAACCTGGCCTGCTGATCATCGATGCCGTGGGCAACAGGGTGACTCGCACTGTCTGGAACGAAGACATTTCTACCCTGCTTTCCTCCAGCGCTCTGGGAAAAGACGTCATCCCGCCGGGCACTCTGAGCCTGGTGCCGCATCGCTGCCCTGTGTGTGGTTGGGATTTGCCCCTCCTCTCACAAAGCAAGGTACACATCTGTACCACCTGCAGCCGCGCCTGGTCGGAACGGCATGGTTCTTATCGGGAGACAGAGTTTCAACTGGCCAACCTCCCTGCTGACTGGAAACGGCCATTCTTTTTTCTGCCGTTCTGGGAGTTGCAGGCCGAAGTCCACACCTCAGAGGAAGTGCTGCGAACGTGGGCTGACCTTGGCAAGATTTTTCCAGCGCTCACCCTGGGAAGTATTGCACTCACTGCTTCTCAACCCATTTGTCTGCGCATTCCCGCCTTCAAGATCAACAGCATGCCGGCTTTTCTCAAATTGGCCAGCCGCTTCACGGTGAACCCGCCGGCTGCGGCAGTGAGAGCAAAAGAACAGTTGGCAAAATTTTCATTTGACAGCGTATTTCTTCCAGGGAAAGAGGCCGTTGACATGGGGCGCGTGGTACTGCTTTCCCTCATGCCAAGATACAACCGTCGCGCCCGGGCACTCCTCAAAAACTTTCACCTCGATGCCCGGCCTCCGGTGCTGCGCTACTATCCTTTTTACAGGAAGGGCATCTACCTTCGAGAAATACACACAGATCACACCATCCAGTCCGGCACGGTCTCCCTGGCCACAACCGATCCAGCATGATATCCTAGTATTCTGACTTCCACCAGGGCATTGGCATTCCGCCGCCACGCTGCATATCAAGGATGAGCGCCATTGAAAATCATGGGGAAATCGTATAAGAAAACAACCACTTCCCTGAAAAAGGAAGCGAGGGGCTGCGGCTGCTTTCAGGACGAGAAAGAGCCTTCTGGCGTCAGCCACTGAGCTGCGATTCATTTGTTCTCCCTGTTGCCTGTGCAGAATGGCATTCATGATAGTGGTCCCTGGGAAAAATGCTCGTTCCTATCTTTAGTCTTTTGCAGGCAGCATTTCATGGATTTCCAGAAAATGCCCTCTTTGCAGAGAATATGTCGTCAACTGAGCAAACCGCCCTGGAGTGACGTGCTCAAGATGCTGATGCTGCTCGGTCTCTTTACCTGGCTGCTCTACAGGGGGTCAACAAAATTGGGCTACCACTGGCAGTGGCACCGTGTTCCCAGATATCTCTTCAGCTACCACCATGGTCAGCTTGCTCTGGGCCCATTGCTTCAGGGACTGCTGGTCACCTTCCGGGTAAGCGGCTGGGGCCTTGTCTTGACTTTTGCTATAGGCCTCGTAGTGGCCCTGCTGCGGCTGTCAGGCTCTCTTGTCGGCGGGCTTGTCTCTCGCTTATACCTGGAGATTATTCGCAATACTCCTTTGCTGGTGCAACTATTTTTTGTCTACTTCGTCCTGGCTCCTCTGGTTGGTCTGGACCGTTTTGCTGCTGCGGTCCTCGCCCTCAGCCTCTTCGAAGGATCCTATGCCTCAGAGATTTTTCGGGCTGGCATTGCTTCCATCCACAGCGGCCAGTGGGAAGCAGCCTACAGTCTTGGACTCGGCACTTACCACACTTACAGATATGTCATCCTGCCCCAGGCAGTTCGCCGCATCCTTCCCCCTCTCACCAGTCAGGCTGTCTCTCTGGTCAAGGATTCGGCATTGGTGAGCACCATAGCCGTATACGATCTAACAATGAGGGCTCAGGAGGTAATCAGCGAAACTTTTCTTACTTTTGAAATCTGGTTCACAGTGGCTGCCATGTATTTGCTGATAACGGTCACTCTGTCTTCTGTCGTCAATATTCTGGAACATCGCCTCCGGGTGGCTGATTGATCTTCGAGGAACACACCTGTGGAGAAAGGAACTGCAGACAACTATATTATTGAGGTGGACAATATCTCCAAGACCTTTGCCAATGGAGTGCGGGCTCTGCAGGAGTTCTCCACCCGCGTGCGCCGACGAGAGGTACTGGTGATCATCGGACCCTCAGGTGCTGGCAAATCTACCTTGCTGCGCTGCCTCAACGGCCTGGAAGAAATCGACAGCGGCTCCATCGTTATTGACGGAATTCCATTGGACGACAACAAACAGCACCGCCTGCAGATACGCACAGAGGTCGGCATGGTCTTCCAGTCGTTCAACCTCTTTCCTCACATGACCGTTCTGGAAAACATCAACCTGGCGCAGCGCCTGGTCCGCAAGAAAAGCAAGCAGGAGGCCAGCCGCATGTCCATCTCCCTTCTGGAAAAGGTGGGTATACCGGAAAAGGCCCACAGCTTTCCAGCTCAGCTCAGCGGTGGCCAACAACAGCGGGTAGCTATAGCGAGAGCACTGGCCATGATGCCCAAGGTAATGCTTTTCGACGAGGCAACCAGTGCCCTCGATCCAGAGATGATCGGTGAAGTATTGGATGTAATGAGAACCCTGGCCAGAGAAGGCATGACTATGGTGGTGGTCACTCATGAAATGGGGTTTGCTCGGGAAGTTGGCGACCGGATGATTTTTATGGAAGACGGCAGGATTGTCGAACAGGGACCTGCCAGGGAACTGTTCGCCAACCCTCGTGAAGACCGGACGAAACTGTTTCTCAGCCAGATTCTCTAGCCCGGATATTTTCCCGACTGGTGCAGCAGCACGGAGCCAACGCTGCTTGCCCCCAGACCAGGACGGAGAGCAAAGATTATATTAATCATAAGACATTAAGACATAACAAAGATCGAGGAGGGAAACATGTACAGATTTAGAATCACGGTTGTCTGCCTGGCGCTGTTGGTGTCTTTAAGCTTTACCAGCAGCCAGCTTGCCCAGGCAGGCAAATTCCAGCATCAACTGGCGCAGGAAAGCACCATCGAACAGGTAATAAGACATTGTGTGCTCCGAGTGGGCATGTCAACTTTCGTGCCCTGGGCCATGAAGGATAAGACAGGCAAACTGATCGGCTTTGAAATAGACGTTGCCCGTCGTCTTGCCAAAGACACGGGTGTGAAAGTGGAATTTATCCCCACCAAGTGGGCGGGTATTATACCAGCCCTTCTCACTGGCAAGTTCGACGTGATTATCGGCGGCATGACCATCCGACCAGACCGCAATCTCAAAGTGAACTTCACCATACCGTATGACTACAGCGGCCAGACGATTTGCGCTCACCGCAAACTGGCAGCAGGCTTCAAGTGTGTAGCGGATTTCAATCGGCCTGAGGTGACGGTAGGAGCACGCTTGGGATCCACCTCTGTGGCCGCAATCAAGCGATACATGCCAAAGGCCAGGCTCAGGCTTTTCGATGAAGAACCACAGCTCTATCAAGAACTACTCAACGGCAATCTCCATGCTGTGGTTGCCAGCCTGCCCACGCCCGCCTATCAGGCCCTCAAATATCCTAAGAGACTCTTCGCTATCACTGAACCATTTACCCGCGAACTCATCGGCTTTGCAGTACGCAAAGGGGATCCAGACACTCTAAACTACTTTAACAACTGGATTCGCCTGGTAACAGAAGAAGGCTGGCTCAAAGAGCGGCACAACTACTGGTTCAACAGCCGTGACTGGCAAGACAGACTCCAGTAGAGGCGGCCACCCCACAGCTCCATTGTTCTCAGGGAGGCCGGCAAGCCCTGTGTCGCGCCAGCTCAGCATCAGGATCTGCGAAATTGCTCAAGAAAAGGCGACAATTTACCAGAGTCGATGGGCTTCTACTACTTCTCCTTACCACAGGAGCGCTGTATCTGGCCTATCGCATCAAGATCGGTCTGAACTACAGGTGGAACTGGGCCGCTATTCCCCAGTTTCTCTATCGCTATGATGAGCAGAGCGGCAGATGGGTGGCTAACCTGCTGGTGCAAGGTCTCTACACCACGATCAGGCTCAGCTTCTGGAGTACTGGCCTGGCAACGGTTATCGGCGTGTTGACTGGTCTGTGCCGGACGAGCCAGAGTTTGTTCTACAGGCTGCTCGGTCGCTTTTACGTTGAATTCAACCGCAACATGCCTCCTCTGGTGCTCATTATTATTTTTTACTATTTTGTCAGCGATCAGGTGCTTCCGCTGCTCGGTTTCAACAATTTTTTCCTTTACAGATTTGCAGCAACAGAGCGCTTTGCCACTGTACTCTTCGGTCCACCGGTGTTGTTCCCAGCCTTTGTCTCTGCAGTAATCTCTCTGGCCCTTTTCGAGGCTGCCTACATTGCCGAGATTGTTCGCGCCGGCGTACAGTCCATTGAAAAGGGGCAGTGGGAAGCGGGCCATGCACTTGGACTCTCCAAGTGGCAGCAGCTGCGCCATGTTATTCTTCCCCAGGCCCTGCCTCGCGTTTTACCGCCTCTGGCTGGTCAGTTCGTCTCGGTGATAAAGGATTCCTCGATTGTCTCGGTCATTTCTATACAGGAGCTCACTTTTCAAGGTCTGGAATTGATGGCTTCTACTTACCTCACCTTTGAGATCTGGATCACCATCACCCTGCTCTATCTTGTCCTCACTCTCAGCAGTTCTCTGCTCGTGCGCCGGCTGGAGCTGCGCATGGCCAGACGAGCGCTCTGAGATTCAGGGCTCGGCGGGTGGTCTCACAAGCTGGCTGTTTGGGGATCAGGATCAGGCCTGATGAAGGCTGCTCTCTGTCAAGTACTGCTGACCTTTGCTGCCTATGGTGTACTCGGGTGGACTGCCTGCGGGATACGATACCTGAATATATGCTTGCTCTTTGAGGGCATCCAGATACGGTTCAAGTTTGTGGGAGCCGATTTCCAGAACATCAGCCAGATCTTCCAGGGTAAAGCCAGTCTCCCCGGTTGCATCGAGAAGCTTGAGGACTCTCGTTTGTATACTTTCTCGTCTGGCAGGCTGCCTTCTTGTGGATTCAGGAGGCGCGGCCTTCTTGCGCTGCGGTGCAACAGCACTCTTGACACTCCGGGTCTTGGTCAACACAGCTGCTGCTGTCTTCTTGGCAGCTTTCCTGGCTACTTTCTTCTTGGTCTTACCCTGAGAAACGGCAACTTTTTCCTTGTGGTCGGCCTTGTCTTTGGCCTTGCTGGAAGCCTGAGCTGGCGCCCGCATGCGGCTATCTTTTGCGGCTCCACTTTGCGACCGTCTACCATTGCCGGATCCAGAAGCTTCTCGACTCTGGGCTGCAGCATCCCTCTGCCGTGCCTCTTTCTGGGGCGACAAATCTCCCCCTCCCTTTCTGGCTAGGGGAGCCCTCGCTGCCGCGGCCTTGCCGCTCCTTTCTTGCTTGCTAGAACCCTTCGCAGGTGCAGACTGATCAACGGCAACAGCCGATTTTTCCGCCGCACTTTCTCCCAGTTCGGGCTCAGCTGTATCTTTGCCTGTCTGCCGCAGGTATTCAACAGGAGCTATAGATGCCAGAGTAGCTCGTATTTCAGCTTTCATCATTTCATAGGACAGGTGCGGCAGCCTGTTCACCCCAAGAAGGGCGCCGAGCCGCCTCAGAAACTCTTCGATGAACCCCTCATCGGCCGCCTCATACACGTCAAAACCGTTCAAAGGAGGCGGCAGCAGCCTCTTGTGGACGCCAGAATGGCAGACAACCACAATGGGGATCTTCAAGGCCCAGGCGCAGCCCAGCTCGAAATGGAGCCATGGTTCACTGGTTGCCTTGTGGCTGCAGAGCAAGAGCAACACCGTGGCAGCTGCAAATGCATCAGGAAGATGGGCAAGTTTCTGGCTGTCAGCCTCGCTCTCGCCGGAGCAGACGCTGAGGGATACCTCACACTGGCCCGCGAAGGTGGACTCTATAAAATCCTTCAGGAGCAAGGCAAGAAGCGCTTCTTCTGAGATGTGGCTAATAACGACTCTCAAACCCACAGCCTCTCTTTGTGAGAATTACCTGCCATCACCAGGTGCACTTCACACCACACCAGCCTAGCACGCGCCGTGCCAACCGCCCCCCGGCAGTCTGCTTCATGAAGAGGGGTGCACAGTACCCTGAGCCCGCTGCGAAGACGAACTTCCTGGTGATCGATCTCCACATCGGCCGAGGCCGGCGGCCACGCGTTCATTGCGGCAGCCGGCGCCTCACCAGGGAAGTTACCGAGCCAATAAAAATCAGCACCAGGGCAGAGCCTCCAGATCGACGTTCCCCCCTGACAATATCAGGCCGATGCGCTTCCCCTGCAAATCGAGCTGACCTCGCATCATGGCTGCCAGCACCACTGCTGCCGACGGCTCCACGATAATTTTCATCCGTTCCCATATGGTCCTCATGGCCTGGACAATGCTTTCTTCACTCACTGTAATGATCTCATTAACGAGCTCCTGGATAATGCCGAAAGTGAGAGGCCCAAGTGAAGTGCGCAGGCCGTCTGCCAGGGTACGGTGAGGTTCCACCGCCGGCATGATCCTGCCGGCCTGCAAGGAACGGCAGGCGTCATCTGCCTCCCGGGGTTCAGCGCCCAGAATTCGGGTCGATCTGGACAGAGATGCGGCAACAATGGCCACGCCGCTGACAAGGCCGCCTCCACCCACTGGAGCTATGACCACCTCCAGTTCGCTCACCTGATCAAATAGCTCCAGAGCCACCGTACCCTGCCCTGCAATTACACGCTCGTCATTATAAGGATGGATGAAAGTTGCTCCTGTCTGCTCGATTACTCTTGCCACTGTCTGTTCTCGGGACTCGACAGTTGGTTCACACCAGGTAATCTTGCCCCCATACCCCGCCACGGCATCTTGCTTCACCTTCGGGGCATTTACTGGCATGACGATATGAGCCGGGATGCCCCGACGCCTGGCGGCCAGGGCAATCGCCGCTGCATGGTTGCCCGAAGAGTGCGTGGCCACCCCCCGCCGCGCCTCAGACTCTGAGAGAGAGAACACCGCGTTGCAGGCGCCGCGAAACTTGAAGGCCCCCACCTTTTGAAAATTTTCGCACTTGAAGAAAAGCTGCGCCTCTGCCAGCCGGTCAATGCTCCTGCAGGTGTGGATGGGAGTCTTATGAATGTGGGGTTCTACGCGTTCAGCTGCAGCTAGAATGTCCTGCAGCTCTGGTCTCCTGTTCATCTCTCTGGCACCCGCCTTTCTGGATATGGTGAGCTCATCAGCAAATCCTCTTCATAAAAGTCACAGCTCGCCATTCGGACCAGTACTCTCCCGTCTGCCCAAAGGCAACAAAGCCAACATGACCACCAGACTGGGGCACTTCCAGGTACAAATTGCCATTTTGCCGGGCTGCCTCTACTGGATAACAACTGGCGCTCAAGAAAGGATCGTTCCCGGCATTGACCAGCAAGGCCGGCACCTGGATGAGCGGCAAGAAGCGGTTGCAACTGGACTGCCGCCAGTAGTCCCTGGCATCCTGAAAACCGTGCAGCGGTGCCGTGTACCGGTCATCAAAGTCCTGCAGTGTTCTTATCTTTTCGTAGCCGTCATCGTTGATCTCTTCTGGCAGGACCTCCTTCATGGCCTTGATCCTTTTGTGGAGCAAACGGAGGAATCTCCGCTGATATATTCTGTTCTGCCATTGACTGATTCTGCAGGCGCTGCCGGCAAGATCGCAGGGCACCGAGAAAACCACGGCTCCTTTGATGCCGGGCCATAGCCTCTTTCCCTCTTCACCCAGATACTTCAGGGTCATGTTGCCTCCCAGGCTGAAGCCCAGGAGCATAACAGCCTGGTACTGGCAATGGCAGCGAACATGCTCGACCACAGCGTGGAGGTCTTCACTGGCACCGCTGTGCGAAAAGCGGGGCTTGTGATTGCTCCTGCCCCCGCAACCTCTCATATTCCATGCCAGGGCGTCCCTCCCTCTTCTGTTGACGGCTCTCACCATGCCTCGGACGTATTCGCGCTGACTGCTTCCTTCCAGGCCGTGCGAGATAATGGCCAATTTTGTCCCCCCCACCACAGACCAGTCGAGATCAAGAAAATCTCCATCAGGTGTGAAAATTTGTTGTCGCTGGTAAGAGACTCCAGGCACGCGGCGAAACAAACTTGGAAAAATCGTCTGCAGGTGGCCGTTGTTCAGGAAAAGCGGAGCCCGATAGGTAGATTTTCTGATTAGCGGCATAGGTCCTCACCCTCACCCGCCATAGCTATTCACTCGCCTGTTCTCCTCTGCCGGCCAAATAGATTGCCGAGAGAATCATTATGCCTCCCACATATTTGGTCCAGGACAGGCCCTCGTCGAAAATGATGTACGCCATGATTGTAGCTCCTATGGGCTCTCCCAGCAGGCTCACGGCAATGAGGCTGGTGCTGAACCACTTGAGAGCCCAATTGTAGCTCGAATGTCCTATTATTTGCGAAACAAGCGCCATGCCGACAAAGGCAGCCCAGGTCTTGTCGCTGTAGCCGGTGATGGGAAGCTGCAGAGAGAGAATCAGCAGCCAGAGAATAATAGCGGCGCTGCCGTAACAAAGTATTACGTAGGCCAGCAGAGACAACTTTCGGCGCAGGGCCCGGCCGAGCAGCAGGTAGAAAGCAGCGAAAACACTGCCGAGCAGTGCGAGAAAGTCTCCCCAGAGAGCCGTCGTGCCAGTAGCAAAGTCCCCCATACCGATGATGGCACCCCCGACAACGCTCATGAAGATGCCTACTTTCATGGTCAGACTCAAACGCTCTCCAGTGACGAATGGGGTGAACAGCCCCACCCACAAGGGATTGGTATTGACGAGCACCACACTGTTGGCCACTGCAGTGTAGTCCAGAGAGGAGATCCAGGTGCCAAAGTGAAGGGCGAGACACAGCCCGGCGAGAACTGCCAGCAAATAATCCTTCACCTCCAGGCTCAGCAGCTCAGCTCGACAACGCCAGCAGGCTACTGGAGCGAGGATTAACGAGGCCAACCCTACGCGATAGGCGGCGATAACCAGCGCTGGAGCATCTGCCAAACGGGCGAAAATAGACCCCGTAGATACTGCCAGCACCCCGCTCACCAGCGCCAAGGATGGATTGAATGCAGGTCTAGTTGTCTGAGGACGATGAGATCTACTCACTGGATGCAGATGCCTCTTGCAAAGCGGGCCGCCTAACCTTTACCGGGAGAAGATTTCAACAATCTCAGGAGGCCAGCCGGTAGATCAAAATATAACAACAAGAGATAGCCGGTAGCAAAAGCATAAGCGATAAGAGTACCAAAATACACCCCTAAGGGGGGATAAGAAAGTGTAACGCAAAGAGAATAGATCAAAAGAGAGAAAAGGCCACGAGGAATATTCTTTATAATTGACCGCACATGAGTAGAATCGTAAGTATAATGAATGATAGCAATAAATGGCAGCATTGTTATGGGAAATGCTGAAAACACACCAGTAAAACTCGATCCTATGTATTTAGCCATAATGGTTATTATCAGGATGACTACCGAAGCAACCGTGGCTCGCAATAGTATTACTTTAAGCGTAAGGTGAACTCGCTTTTCTATTCTTGTATCTTTTACCTCCTTCAACAATACGCTGCCAACTATAATAGAAAAACTTCCTATTAATACCGCTGTTATAGTGTTTGCCTTTACTCTACTCAATATCATTGCTACCACCATATACACAGCAACACTTATTCCCGCCGCCGCCAACACTTGCTTCTTCTTGCCGCTCTTCCTGTAGTGTTTACTGCAGAGATAGTAGGTATAGGCAAAGCTCACCGTCCCTCCCAGACCGACCATAGTATAGGTCGCACTCGCTGCTGCAAAGGCAGGTCCAACCTCGATGCCCACGAAAAACAGCACGATTGCCGCGCCCAGGGGATATCCAGAAAGAACACCCGCAGCGCGTGGACTCACCAGCTCGGCCACCAGAGAAAGCAGCACTACTATGCTGACAGCAACTGTCACTTTGATCACGGTCATGAACTGCAATAGCTCACCCAGAAAACTCGCCCAGGCTGTCTGTACTGGCAGCACTACCCCAACCCCAGTCCTATTTGGTCAGTCTTGTGAGACTGTGAAAATGATCGAGCCAGTTTTTGAGCTTCAGGCCCTGGAGAGACATCCTCGTTTTCCCTCATTGCGTCCCCGCTAGCCTTCGCCTGGTAATACCTCCGCACTAGGGAGTATAGAGGCCGGCTTTCACGGGCAGATACATGGACAACCAGGGGATAAATGACAGAATAATCAGTACAATAGCGTCCATAATCACAAACGGAATGGCCTGTTTGGCAATTGAGTCAATATCTCCTTCTATCAAGTTGGCCGCTGTAAACAGATTGACACCCACGGGGGGAGTGGCCTGGCCAATGGCCAGCGCTGAGATGAATATCACCCCATACCAGAGTGGGTCGATCTTGAACGCTGCCAGCACTGGTATCAAGATGGGCATGAGCAGATATGAGATGGAAATAGCATCTAGAAACATGCCGAGGCCCAGGAGCAGAAAATCTATGAGTATTATCATTACCACTGCATTGGGAGAAATACGGACAATGGCATTGGCTGCCAGATCAATCACACCAATTACAGACGCCGCCCAGGTAAAGATGCCGGCAAACACCACAATGAACATGATCACAGAACTGGTCACCGCCGCATCCACCAGGATGTCAACAAGATTTCGCAGCGTTATACTGCGGTAAATACACACTGCCACAAAAAGGCTATAGAAAACAGCCACCACAGCAGCCTCGGTTGGAGTGAACACCCCGGTATAAATACCTCCCAGGATAATTACCGGGGTAAGAATTGCCCAGAAGGAACTCTTGAGGGCGCCCAGGATCTCCAGCAAGGTTCCTCTGCGTTCCAGTCCCCGGTATCCTCTTCTTCGTGAGATCAGATAGGCCACCAACACCGTGCCAACCCCTGTCAACAAACCCGGGATGATGCCGGCCACAAAAAGAGCACTCACAGAAACACTGGTGATATTGCCATAGATAATAAAGGCGATACTCGGCGGGATGATGATGGACAGATCAGAGGAATTGGCAATGGTAGCGCCGGCAAAGTTCTTGTCATAGCCGTGCTTGATCATGGGAGCCAGGAGGATGAGACCCACAGCAGCCGTGGTAGCAGGGCCGGAGCCTGAAAGAGCCCCCCAGAACATACAGGTGAGCACCGCCACCACTGCCAGGCCGCCCACCATTCTTCCCACCAGAAGTTCAAAAAAGCTGGCAATAGTAGCCGCAAGACCTGCCCTTTCCAGAATCACTCCTGCCAGGACGAAAAACGGAATGGCCAGCAGTGGAAAAGAAGCAATGCCGGAAATAAAGTTTACTCCCAGCATTTCAATGCCGAGATTGAAAAAATAGATGGTAATCAGGGCCGCCATGCCGAGGCAGGTGCCAATGGGTACCCCAAGAAACATGAACACCATCAGGGTGACTGAGATGACGAGAATTTCCATTACTTGCCTACCCCAGCAAGCTCGCGCAATGACACCGTAGTACGCCGGTATATTCCTCTAAAGACAAAGACAGAAAGAACAGGAACTCCCAAATAGTATATCCAGACTGGTATGCCCAGAGCTCCTGAGGTGGCATGAAAGAGAACAATCTCGTCATATATGGCCTGAATGATAAATATGTTTACCACAATGAAGAGGCCAGTATTGAGCAATGCTGAGAAAATTACGGCAGTTTTTTTGACTCCTGCTGGCATGAGGTTGACGAAAGTCACCATGCCCAGGTGCCCTCCCCTTTCAAAGGCAATGCCAGAACCAACCACTGTCAGCCAGACAAAGAGATTGATGGTTATCTCCTCGGTAGCCGCAAAGGAGAAGTGGAAAAGATAACGACTGAGGACATTGACAAAGGCAATGGCAGCCATGGCAAAGAGCAAAATTGCCGCAACCCAGTAATCCGTCCTGATTTTTCCCTTGCTGGTCATGGAGCATCTCCCTTGCAAAAAAGAAAACCCCTGGAACCATTGCCATTCTCAGGGGTTTTCCCAACCTGGCCGGCTATCTGGACATGTCCAGCTTGGCCGCCTCATAGAGATTCTTGCCGATCCTGGGCACCCACTTGTCGTAAATGGGCCTGGTTGCAGCTATGAACAACTGCCGCTGTTGTTCATCGAGAAATGAAACCTTCATGCCTTTGCTCTCTAGAAATTTAACTGGCTCAGGCACCTTCATGGAGTAGTGAAACGTCTTTTGCAGTATGCCAAGTGACTTCTGGCCATCCAGGCCTGCTCGGCATAGGGCCTTTTCAAACTCTGCCGACTCCGCTGCAGCCTCGAGAATTGCCTGCTGGATGTCTCTGGGGAAACTGTCCCACTCCTTCTTGTTCCAGTAGATAATAAGAGGATCCACTAGATAATTCCAGAAGGTGGCGTAGTGATGATATTGGAAGATCTGTACCGGGATCAGCACGCCTACCGGGTTTTCCTGGCCATCCACTACCCCTTGCTGAAAAGCGGTTACCGCATCACCCCAGTTCATGTTGACCGGGTCAGCACCCAACTGCCTGAAGGTATCTATGAAAATCGGACTTCCCACAACTCTTATTCGCAAACCCTTCAAATCACCGGGTACCAGGATGGGCCTTTTGCTGTTGGTCACCTGCCGGAAACCATTTTCAGCCCAGGCAAGCCCTTTGAGTCCCTTCTTCTCCAGAGCAGCAAACACGAGCTTTCCGGTTTGGCCATATTCCATCTTGTCCAGGTTCTCAAAGGTATTGATAAAAAACGGCAGGTGAAAAATGTTTGCCTCTGGAATGACTGGCGAGATGTTAATGGTCGACTCGTAGGCGCAGTCGATAACTCCCTTGGCCAC
The DNA here is from genome assembly GCA_019309045.1 of Deltaproteobacteria bacterium. NCBI lineage: Bacteria > Pseudomonadati > Myxococcota > Myxococcia > Deltaproteobacteria bacterium. Next base: position 14,469 of record JAFDGZ010000064.1, read on the forward strand.
CATCTGCGCTGCCTTCAGTTGCGCTCCCTTTAGCAGGGCGCTGCTGTAATAAGGTTTGATATTGATCTGCCCTTTGGTCTTCTCTTTGACGAGCTCCGCAAACTTGGTAGCTCCCATGCCCCAGTAGAATGAAGAAGGCACGTTTAGAGTAAGCTTGTACTCCTTCTTGTAGTTCCCGGCTGTGCTCTGAGAAGAAACCCCGAATATCACAGCCAGGGCCACAACCAACACTGCCCCAAGCTGAATCGTCTTGAACCTGTTGTTCGCCATGGCTTCTCTCCTTTCTCCACCAGCATCGAGCCCTACCCGAGCCGGTGGCAGACGCCCTGCTCAGCCCTGTGCGGCATCGCCTGCTCTGTAGGGTTTTCCTGTGGATCGATCCTATCAAAGCTCGAGGTGTTCCGCAAGGGAAGCCTTGGCAGTATTGTAGCACTGCTGGTCTGCTGACATCTTTTCTTTCTCAGACAGGCAGACAGCAAGATTTTTCCTGACCTCTGGCAGCTATTCCTGCTCCTTATTCATCTGGTTACATTTGCGCTGCTGCCCCAGAAGGCGGCCAGCGATGTAACCGCAGAGGCAGCATCGCCACGCCCTCCGAGTTCCGCTTGCAATGCTCAGCTGCCAGGTCCAACAGCGGGTGTACCTAATCAAGCAGTTTTGCAAAGTGCAACCATTGCCTCCAGTAGGAATCGCTGTCCAGTTATTTTCTCCGATACTGCCCCAATGGCTTGCAGGAATTCAACATGCTGAAATAACATTATAATATTACTTTCCCTCCCGGGAAGCTCTTCCTTGCTCGCTCAGCCTTGCCGCCTTTGGCACAGAATCTGCTGACAATCAGCTGAGGGATACTGGGTGTGCGGAAAGTTATTCCATTCTGGAGGGATTCTGTCGCAGAATTTGCTGCCATGGTCAAAGGCAATAGCCAACAAAATAGCTCTCTTTCCAGGTGGCACCGCTTGAATGCTCGCATGGCTGCTCTCTACCACCAGGGGCTTCTTTTCGAGGCTGCTGAAAAGGCCAGAGAAGCTCTCGAACTTGCCGAACAACTTTTTGGTCCCAATGATTTTCACTTCGTCCAGTCTCTCGACAACATGGCGCTCCTCAATTTTGCCCAGGGTAGATATGTGGAAGAACTGCTCAATGGGCGATATGCAGACAAGCATGGCCGAAACAACTCCCGGTTTGCTCTGCAGAAACGAGCGCTGCAGCGTTTTGCCGAACGCAAGTACGGCAGAGCCGAGCTGCTTTTCAAGAAGGCCCTGGCTATCAAGGGCAAGACCTTTCGACCCAACCATCCCGAACTCATAAAATCGCTGGGTGGACTGGCTGAAGTTCATAAAGCCAGGGGGAAATATTCTGAAGCTTACTCTCTACTGCACACTATAAGGTCCAACAAGCATTGCAACAGCAGTGTACATATTGTCCACTGCTCAGGAACTGACGAACCTGCTGGCACGCCATTTCCCAGAAGAGACATCAGGTTCAAGGGTCGTTTTCCAGCTGAACTCGTCAAAGCTGGATCATCCTCGACTGTCACCGGCAAAATGGAAAACCTCAGTCGGGACGGCGGCTTTATCAAAACTGAAAGTTGGCAGTCATTTGCAGCAAACGACCATGTAGAGGTGACTATTGTTGTTCCCTCTTCCTTTTCTGACACCGACAGAACCGTTCGCCTTCAAGGGTCGGCCAAAGTGGTTCGGGTTGACGAGAAGGTCAGGGGGTTGGGGTTAAAGTTCACTCGCAGTCTACGTCAGAGCGGGGACGACGACGAACTCGAGTTGGCAGGAAACATAAGATACAAGCCCCTGGTGCATTACCTGGCCACTGTCGAGACTGACAAGAATTCTCTGGAGGATTTCAAAAAAAACTACCCCTATGGTTTGCTCATAGAAAAATCGGAGTCGATTCTGGACAAGGGAGCAATATTCCAGTTCAGTACTGTACAGATCGACGATGAAGAAGACCAGAATCACTTGCCGGTGGAGCATGTTGAGCCGCAGGATGACATCCTTGAAAAAAGGGTAATTGAAATAAGAAAAAGGAACCCTGGTTCAGCGCCCAGTACCATAACTGTAGGAAGAGCAGCAGACAATGACATCGTGCTCTACCACAGGTTGACTTCCAGACATCATGCCATACTCCACTGGGCAGCCTCTGAAAACAAAATATACCTGGC
>JAFDGZ010000065.1 GCA_019309045.1 Deltaproteobacteria bacterium
AATGTAGAAGAGATGTCCTTCAATGTTTGCTTGTGCCCCTTTGCCTGGGATAGCTTGAAAGTCTTCAGGCCTCGGATACTGAAGCCCTTTCCGCTCTGCTTCTTCGACAATCGCCCTGGCCAGGTGATGTTCAGAGTAGCACTCGATGGCAGCAGCCAGGCGCAAGACTTCATCCGCAGAATATTCGTTTAGAGGGATAATGTCGGTGACTGCCGGCTTGCCCCTGGTAAGAGTGCCGGTCTTGTCGAAAACGAATACCTTCAAATGTCCAGTTTCTTCCAGGCAAATACCGCCTTTGATGAGGATGCCCACGCGAGCGGCGGCAGTGAGGCCGGAAACTATTGACACTGGCGTCGAAATGACCAAGGCACAGGGACAGGCTATGACCAGAAGAACCAGCGATCGATAGAACCAGACTGTGAAAGAAAGACCTAGAACAAGAGGGGGAAGAGCTGCTATCAGGACTGCGACCCCTATGACAGCAGGAGTATAGTACCTGGCAAACTTTTCCACAAAACTCTGGGATGGTGCTTTCTGTGACTGGGCTTCCTCCACCATGTGGATGATCCTGGAGAGAGTGGTATCCTGGTAGCCGTGTGTTACTTCAACCTCGAGAGAGCCATTCTGATTGATAGTGCCAGCGAACACGCTGTCACCGACAGTCTTGGCCACCGGTAGTGATTCTCCGGTGATGGGTGCCTGATTGACACTCGATGATCCTGCCACCACCCGGCCATCCAGGCCGATCTTTTCCCCAGGCCTGACGAGTATTTTTTCCCCAATCCCCACATCCTGCACCGGGACATCTTCCTCCTTGCCATTTCTCTTGACCACCACCATGTTAGGAGACAGCTCCATCAGGGAGCGAATGGCATTTCTTGCCCGATTCATGGTGTAGTTTTGCAGAATGTTAGCCACCGAAAAGAGAAACATCACGGTGGCTCCCTCCAGCCATTGCTCTATTGCGGCAGCACCGATCACAGCCACCGTCATGAGGAAATTCATATCGAGGCTGAAAGTCCTCAAGGCCAACAGGCCCTTGCGAGCAATAAAGTAGCCTCCAGTAAGGATCGCCAGAATGTACAGGGAATCGGTTATGGTGTGAGGGTACCCGGCAAGGGAAAAGCCGAGAGCAGCCAGTATGAAAACACCGGAAACCGTTGTAAGGATAAGGTGCCTGTGGCGCATCCAGGTAGACTCAGCAGGTCTGTGGCCCCCTTTGAGCCTGGCTTGCATGCCGGTTGCATCCACCGCCTCGATAATCTGTTCTGGTTTGAGCCGCTCAGGATCATACGATACCCGGAGTTCCCGGGCCACAAGATTGAACTGGAGTTCATTTATTCCAGGGAGCCTTTTCAACTGTTTCTCGATAATGGTGGATTCGTCGGCACAATCCATTTCCTCGACAACAAGGTCCAACCGCTCGGTAGCACCAGCTTCGGCCAGGCGATAACCAGCTTTTTTCAGTTCGCGTTCGAGACGCTCTATCTCAAAGCGACGAGGGGTATACTCGATCTTCAACCTGGAAGTGGCAAAATTGATGGAACTGGCCCGCACCCCAGCCAGTTTTTCCAGCGTCTTTGCCAGAGTGGCGGCACAGTCAGCACAATCCAGACCCACAACAGTTCCCTCCCAGGTCTTTGTTTCCTGGCTCTTCTCCATGTCAGCTCTCCATGTTTCTCAACACCCTAGCGATAAGGTCCCGCTGCCTCAGCACATCGATTTTCTGTCCTTCTATAATAGGAGCTCCCCCCAGAAGATTCAAAAATGCTGCGCGGCATGAACTTCTCCCAGAGTCCCTTCTTGCCTAACCTTCTCAGTTGTCTCCGTTGAGCAAGAGGTGTACCAACATTTTATCTCTACTAAATTACAAGAAATTTACAAGTCAGCCAAGGGGAATGACTGTCAATTGCGTAATTTTTGCGCACGCCAGAGTCTTCTTCCACACGTGGTGTGCAGGCTTCAAGCAGTTCCAGTGTTGACGAACAACTTTTTTCCAGGGCCGGAGCAGCATCCCAGGTGTCCCAAAGGGGTGTGCTTTACTTTAGCTATTTGCAAATGTTGCTAGATGAGAGTGATTGGCTCCTGGGGCGCTAGAGTGAAAGAACCCAGCTCCACAGATCAGGTTGCAGTTGTCTCATGGATAAAGTATATTTAAAAAGTAGGATTAATTCGCTCAGGCGATATAGCAGAAAGCGGCATATTGCCCGGCAGGTGCTGTTGGGCATAGGCTGTAGCAGTGGAAAGAAATGGCCAATCCGAGACATTTGACCCAGCTCAAGAAAGGCGCAGCTAGCTGGAATTCCTGGAAGAAAAGAAACCCTTACACTGTACCTGACCTGCGCTTGGCAAGCCTGAACCTGGCAGACCTAAAGGGAGCTGATCTTCGCTGGGCTGATTTTCGTGCAGCTGACCTCCGCAGGGCCTCTCTAAAGAGAGCTAACCTCACTGGAGCCGACCTGCGCCGGGCGTTTCTCAGCAAGGCAAACCTTGCAGGGGCCAGTCTCGTTGCTGCCAATCTGCGCCGGGCGAACCTGGAAGGGGCAAACCTGTTTGGAGCAGATCTCAGTGGGGCTGATTTACTCGAAGCGAATTTGCGCTGGACGAATCTGCGAAGTACTAGAAACCTATCGGTGAAGCAGATTGCCAGGGCCAGGACTCTTTATCAGGCAGAACTGGACGTGGAACTCACAAGGAGATTGAGCGCCACTGAACTGGGCAGGAAAATAATTAAAGAGATCAACAAGAAAGCAGTTCACGGAAGATGTTCTCATTGTCACAATGGCAGTACCGCGGTTTAACCTTATGTTTTCGGGGCGTTTTTTCTGCTTGACCCTTACAGCTCATTCAGCTTCTTGGCTGTGCTCTTTGCTCTGCGATGCTTTACCACGTGGCAGTGGTTCTTGATGTTGCCACTGCCAGGCTTCGAACAATATATTGGCGACAGAGTCGTGGATGACTTTGTCTACCAAATTCTTGGAAGCTCATGAAAGAGGCAGATAAATCGAGAGAGCAACTCCTGGAGGAATTGCAGATATTGCGGGGACGACTCGCCGAACTGGAAGCGTCAGCAGCTGAACACAGGAGGGTGGAGGAGAAACTGCAGGAAGCTAAAGACTACTATCAATCAGTCCTGTTCAACATGCACGAAGACATCATCATTATCGACCGGGACTACCGGATTACTGACGCCAACAAGGCCTTTCTGCACACTACTGGCCGCAAGCGCCAGGAGGTTGTAGGAGAGCCCTGCTATAAGATCTCTCATGGCTACAATCAGCCGTGTGATAAACACGGTGAGGAGTGCGTGCTGCCCAGGGTGTTTGCCACTGGCCAGCCGCAGAGCTGCCGGCATCAGCACCTGCGCCCGGATGGTTCCAAGATCTGGGTGGACCTCTTGCTGTCGCCCATGCGATATCAGATGGGGGCAGTTACCCATATCATTGAAACCATGCGTGACATTACTGATCTCGTCAAGGCGGAAGAAGCACTGCGGGCGAGTGAACAAAAATTCAGGGCTCTTTTCGATTTTATGCCCACCATGGCCTTTGTCATCGACAAAGAGCATCGCCTCATTGCCTGCAACAGGACATTCGTGAGGGTCCTGGGAAACCAGATTGGCAAAAAAACCTTGGAACTTGGTGGAGTTTCTCAGTCTTTGAAGCAGTTCTGGTATGGTGTAGAGAAGCAGGTAATGGAGTCCAAAAACCCTACCTGGTATGTCCAGTTGATTGATACTGCCAGACGGGGCCGCCTCTATCTTGACAAAAGAATGGAGCCTATCAGAGATCAGGATGGCAACGTCTGTATGGTAATAGGCATAGCAAGTGATATTACCAATGACGTCAAGAGACAGATTGCCCTGGCCGAGGAAGTAGAAGAGCTTCGAGTTCGGCTGTGGCAAAAGGGCGGTCCCACAATTATAGGCAAGAGCAGGGTCATCACTGAAGTTCTAAATCGTATCAAAGCCATATCTGCTACCGACACTACCGTTCTCATAACGGGAGATTCGGGGACTGGCAAAGAGCCGGTTGCCGAGGCCATCCATAATTTGAGCAAGAGGGCAAAGGGTCCTCTGATCAAGGTCAATTGTGCTGCCCTGCCCGAATCGATAATTGAAAGCGAGTTGTTCGGTCACGTGAAAGGGGCTTTCAGCGGTGCAGTCAGCACCAAGATTGGCCGCTTCGAAGCAGCCAATGGCGGCACCATCTTCCTGGACGAGATTGCCGATGTTTCGCCGGCTGTTCAACTGAGACTGTTGCGGGTTCTGGAGGAGAAAAAGATCGCAAAAGTAGGAGATTATAAACCAATTAGGGTGGATGTCAGGATAATTGCCGCCACCAATCAGAACCTCGAGAGTCTTGTCCACAAAGGGCGCTTCCGCAAAGACCTCTATTATCGACTGAATGTGTTCAAGATCCATGTGCCGCTGCTCCGCGGACGTCTAGACGACATCCCCCTGCTGGTGATTCATTTTCTCAAGCAGTACTCGAGAACAATGGGCAAGGAGATAACCTCGGTAAGCAATGAGGTTATGACTCTATTGCGCCGCCACAGCTGGCCAGGCAATGTTCGAGAACTCATGAATGTAATAGAGAGCGCCTGCGTGCTGTGTGAAGGAAAGACCATAGAATTAGAACATCTGCCGCCTCTGTTCGAACGCTGGATTCCTCACGCAGCAATAAATAAGGAGATGGAGATTCGCGAGGCTCTTCGTCGTACACGAGGCAACAAGACCGAGGCAGCCAGGATTCTCGGCATTGCCCGCCGGACGCTCTACCGCCGAATGGAGCGCTACGGCATTGTGACGGATGTGTCGGAGTGAGGCGACACATCTGACACAGCATGGCACACCTTTGTTCCAACCTCCCAGCTATATCTGCAGGAAATACCACGAAAAATTATATTTCAGATCCCTGGTACATGCCTTGCTGCACCATCTACTGAAGAAGTGCAGCCACAACCACTTACAGAGAAAACCACTGAGGTTGCCAGAGTGAGCAGCAGACACCACATGTCACTCTCATGAGCGAGCAAGAGCAATTTCAGTGGACAGATTATCAGGTTGAAAGGGGGATAGATGAAAAAGACAGCGATAATATCCATATTGATCCTCGGCACCTTTGCAATGGCGATGTTTGCCTATGCAAACGATGTAGCCCTGAAGTCATACTACAACGACTGCATAGAGAAAAGAATAGCCAGATGCGAACGTATGGTTGCCATGCTCGGCTCCAGGTGCGACAGCATCAGCCGTTGTGCCAGAATCAATACATTACAGCTGAAGTTTTTGAGAGAGAATAAAGACAAACTGGTTCAGGATATGTTCGTCCGCGACATAGGCATGAAATCCTACAGGGTTGAGTACTTCTTGAGCAAAAAATTTTTTGAGGTAAACCCTGAATTTGCTATGTGTACAGCTTCATTACCGCAGTCTCTTTCTCAAAGATCTTTGCCAGAGTAGCAGTGCAGCCCACACAATATACTCTGGCGTCTGTTTCCTGGGGGATTCTTGCGCCGAGGCCCCTTGCCACGTAGCTACACCATATGGTGTTCGTGGCGGTTGCTCATCCTGAAGCGCAGACTTACCAGTCGGCATAACCCTCCCACTGTTGCCACTGATTGGGCTGACGGGAAACGAGGGGGGGTTTAAAGTGTCTTGGGGTCCGGAAGGATTCGCAGGGAGTAACCCGGAGCCTGCCACCTGCCTGGAGCTATCTCTCTTTGCCTTTTCGTATCTCTTGCCTGTTCATTACCTGGATGTTGCCTGTCTGTTTGTCAATCAACAGTTCGTTGAACCAGCGGCCGTCTTTGCTGTAGGCCTTGGCGGCATAGTAGCGTCCCTTGTTCTCCAGGTCTACCAGGTCGTATTCTTGCAAAATTTTCTTGCGCAGACTTCGACTGATTTCGATCCGAGCTGTAGCCGTACCCATGCCGTCCAGGCCAGCCCTTGTCGCTCTTTCCTCGTCTGTGGTGGAATTGTACTCGGTAGTTGGTTTTTTTTCTTCTGTCATAGTGTTCCTCCTATGTTCATTTTGCTTTCGTTGGCTGAAGGACTCTGTTTGCCTACATCGCTGTTCATCCGCAATTGCTGTGCCAGAATATTTCTTCTACGGAATAAACGGTGAATATATAAGCACAAAATAATAGTAACTTGAGGCATTTTATGAATTTGCTTCACTAGATCCTTATGAGGGAACGGGTAATTTTTTCGCACCTGGATGGCTCTTTATCATGATACTGTCCAGAAAGTATCCAGTTTGAAGAGGGCGCGGAAATAGAAGGCAGCGACATGTCCGCGCGATCCAGATTTACGGTGCTGACAGTAATCGTCGACAGGGCCGCCCCCGCCCTTGCTTGCAACTACTTCCTGAACAACTATAGATGTCATCAGCAGTGCTAGGAAAGAAGATCCTGCTTCATTCTGTCGAATTCTTCCTTGCTCAGTTCTCCCCGGGCGTAGCGTTCTTTGAGAATTTCCAGGGGCCGCGAGCTGCCAATCACACCATCTTTGCTGCTTCGAGTAGAGTGGATCAACCATTTTATGAGAAAGACCAGCCCGACAATCAACAGAATCCAGAAAACGAACATAAAAATCATACCAAACCACCCCATTCCCCAACCCATCATCCCGGGACCCATCTGCCAGCCTCCGTAACCAGGCCCTTGAGCGAGAGCTTTTTCTGCAAGTGTAAATGATAAGAACCAGATGAAAACTGGTATCAGGCATCTCCTTATCTTCACTACACACCTCCCCTTGAATCTAAATTTGCCCTCCACGTAGCCGGAGTGCTCGAAGCCTTCAACGTTACTCAGGGACTGACGAATCATGGTCGGTCCCGTAGGTGTCCTTCTCCAGCCGTCAGCCGCTGACAGCTGGCTATCCTTGCTGTGCTAGCTCCGGTATACGAGCACATTGGCCATGCCGCCTTCCATGTGATAGAGATTGTGGCAGTGATGGAACCAGCTTCCTGGATTGTCGGCCACGAATTGAACCTCCAGGCGCTCCATGGGATTGACAATAATAGTGTCTTTCTGAATCCACAAATAAGGCGGCAAAGCTGGGTTCACCACTTTAAAAAAGTGGCCATGCAAATGCATGGGATGGGGCATCATGCTGTGGTTCCAGTAGCTCAGGCGCACCAGATCTCCCTGGCGGACACCCAGGCGCTCTGCATTGGGGTAAACAAAACCATTGATAGTCCAGTAGGGCGAGCCCATCATGCCGCCACTCAATGTCTGCGAGTAGAAGCGAGCAGGAGATTTGGAAAGCATTTTCCCCGAGGGTTGAAGCGCCTGAAAATCCCAGTAGCTTGCGAAACGCAAGCCCCTGTGGAACACTGGAGGGACGGGCTCCCTCTGCCCTATACCCTTGTATTGCAGCGGCACACGAAGCATCCCTTCACCGAAGCCAGTTTCCTGAGCCGCCAGCAGCCAATTGCCAGGGTTGTTGGCTATAAATTCTACATCGTAGCGCTCGCCCATACCTATACGGAGCACATCCGTTTCCAGTGGTTTGACTGGGTTGGCGTCCAGGTGGGTCACGGTGAGGCTGTGTCCTGCCAGGCGCAGATTATAGATGGTAGATGAAGAAGGGTTGAGTAGTCGCAATTTTACCCTGTCTCCCTGGCGGACTATCAGTGGCTTTGCCTGGGGATAGCTCTTGCCATTGACGGCGTAGGCGTCGTAATAAGGTTCCAGCAAAGGAGTCTGGCCCCCACGAGCTATGCGATTCATGCCCATCATACCCCCCATCATCATACCCATGGGGGGGCGCCGGCGCGTTTCAGCAACGCCGCCGCCGTCTCTGCTAACCCAGTCTTCCAACAACAGCGCATAATCACGGTCGTATGTGGAAGAGTCGTTGTCTTCAATAATCAGGGCACCGTAGAGACCCTGGTCCAGCTGGTAGTTGGCATGAGAATGGTAGATGTAGCTGCCTGCGGGCTCAGCCACAAATTCATAGATAAACGTCTGTCCAGGAGCAACCCCTTTCTGGGTTACGCCCGGTACGCCGTCCATTGCGTTGGGTACCGGTACTCCGTGCCAGTGAATAGTTGTCTCTTCAGGTAGATAATTCTTGAGCACTACCCTGATTATCTCTCCCTGCTTGACCCGCACTTCGGGGCCGGGGATCTGACCGTTATAGGTCCATGCCTGAAAATCGGGACCAACTCCGAGATTTACCCTGGCCTGGGAGGCGGAGAAATGAAATTCTCTTATGGCATTGTTGGCTGCGCCCAACGCTCGAGTGATAGAAAACCCGGGGAGTCCCACGGCCAGAGCTGTGCCGAGAGCAGTCTTGAGAAAGGACCTTCTGCTCAACAGATCGTTGCCAGAATTCGTCTTTGCAGGAGTATGTACCTTCGTCGGTTTCAAATTCACAATTTTGTCCTTGGGCTCGCTGGCAGCTAACCTGGATGGACCAGGGTCATCAAAGGATCAATCTCCTTTTCCATTTGCTGCAGCTGTTTGTGATGCTTCTCTTGGACCTGTTGGTCATGACGGACGGACATTTCTCTCATCATCTGACTCATTTTCTTCATAATACCCATACACTGTTTCATCTGCTGGGGGTTCATCTTGCCCTGGCTCATCAGCAGCTGCATCTTGTCCATCAAGTCAGCCATCTTTGCCATATTGGCTTGCATCATAGAGCCCATGTTCATCATTTTCATATGCTGGCCTTTTCCGCCCCTGTGGCTCTGACCCTGCGCTGCTGAAATGCCGGGGACAAAGAGCAACACTGCTGCCACGATCATGATCGCCTTTCTTGTCATCACGTCCTCCTTTTCGAAATCGTTCAGGTTAACTGGGTCCAGGTTGGCTTGCCTCACCGATTCCCGGAGTGCAAGAGAACCTGGCGTCTCATGCTAGCCAGTAACCATTTGTTCCTCTCCGCCTCTTCATTATGTGCTCTTGTAGAGCAATGTTAGTGCCAGCAAAATAGTGATAGCTTAACTGGTTAATATAAGGGTAATTTAGCATCTAGCCGCTTTGACTGCTATCTTGCCTGCTGAAAAAACTTCGCATGAGGTGGATACTTTTTATCCAGTTTAGCAGATTATCAGTTTGCAGGTGGATAAAAATGATGCAGTGTGACAGAGGAAGATCGCTGATTTTCCAGTGTAGCCCTTGACTCTATACCTGGGTACAATGTGTAAAATAAATCTGGAGGTTAAGAGATGAAACAATTCACCATCGGTCAGCTGGCCAGAAAGGCAAAGGTGAATATTCAGACTATCCGTTACTACGAAAGGCGGGGCCTGATGCCCGAGCCTGTCCGGCGTGAGAGTGGCTACCGGCAATATTCACAGAAAGACCTGGAACGCCTCAACTTTATCAGGCATGCCAAGGAGCTCGGCTTTTCCCTTAAAGAAATCTCAGAGCTTTTCTCATTGCGGATGGATCCGCGTTCTACCTGTGCGGATGTCAAGAAGCGGACCCAGGCCAAAATTGTCGAAGTGGAGACGAAAATCCGGGCTCTCCAGGAGATCAAGAGGGCCCTTACTCAGCTTGCTAATCAGTGTTGGGGCAGTGGGCCCACCTCTGAATGCCCCATCCTGGAGGCGCTCAACTCCAAAGATCTATGAAGCGGCCAACCGCCGCTTGCATGGCTGGAATCTTTTTGACTTATCTTCTCGTCAGCTTTCGTCCGGGAATGGCCCGCTAGAATTAAAGGAAAGGTTAAATAATAATACTATCATTATCGAAATTTCAAAAGCTTGCGAGTACGACCAGGAGGCAACTTCTGAGATACCTCTCTGGAAACCCATCATTTTTGCTGACCCTTCAAGATTAGTGCTTGACCTTCTACCATACTATAGGGATTACAGTTTTACTGGAGTATCGGAAAGAAGGATCTCTCGCCTGCAGTTCGAGATGCCAGCGAGGGAAGAAGTCGAGGAGATGCCCCAATAAATAATAAAAGTGGTTAAACCGCAAAGGGTTGAGGGCATTCGCCTTGTAAGCAGTTAACAGCATTGATGATGGAGGTTATTACCATGACAGAGAAAAGAAAAGTGGAGATTTTCACTGCTGGTTGTCCAGTTTGTCAGGATGTTGTGGACACAGCCAGGGAGCTGGCCTGTCCGGACTGTGAACTCACTATTTACGATCTGAGCAAGAAAGAGGGAGTTAAGGAGGCCCAAGCCTATAAAATTACAGCCCTGCCTGCAGTAGCAGTCAACGGGCGTCTCCTCGAGTGCTGTCAGCGTGCTCCCATTACCAGAGAAGCCCTGACAGCAGCAGGTGTAGGAAAGCCCCTGTAGGAAGGTCTGTCCAAAGATCTGCGGCCGGGGAGGGAGGCCCCGCCCGCAGGTCCACCTGTTTATCCTTGGCTGGCCTGTTTCCTGAGAGCCCCATTTAGGCCATAATAGGACAAACTTGACATCATGACATCAAATAAGTTATGTTTTGATGCACCATGAGAACTACCCTTACTATAGATGACGATGTGGCCGCACTGCTGAAAAGACTGCGGAAAACCCGGGACATGAGTTTCAAGGTTCTGATCAACGAGGCTTTGCGCCGAGGCTTACAGCAGATGACAGCTCCGCCTCGCCAAGGTAAGGTTTACAACACCAGATCTGTATCCTTAGGTCGCTGTCTTGTTGGTACTGTTGATGACATATCTGAAGCTTTAGCTGTAGCAGAAGGTGACGATTACAAGTGATTCTGGTGGATGCCAACTTGCTTGTCTATGCACATGTGGCGAGTTTTCCTCAACACGATAGAGTGCGAACCTGGCTGGATGAACGACTGAACGGCGTCACTGCCGTGGGAATGCCCTGGCCTAGTTTGCTTTCCTTCCTTCGCCTGGTTACCAATCCGCGAATCTTCGAGCGACCTGAATCCATTATGGAAGCTTGGAAACAAGTGGAAGAATGGCTCAATTGCTCGCCGGTTTGGATTCCTCAACCCACAGAACGGCATGACGAAATCTTGGGATCTTTGCTCACTGGGCTGAGAATAAGCGCAAATCTGATTCCTGATGCTCACCTGGCGGCGCTTGCTATCGAGCATGGACTCCTACTGTGTTCTACGGATGGAGATTTCGGCCGTTTCCCCGGTTTGAAATGGGAAAATCCCATAGGAAGTTTTTGATCTCGCTAGCTGGTGCCATTTTCAGAATTCAGAAGGCCCGGTCCTGCAAGAATCATTACGGGAAAAGTTCTCCGATCCTCTCCACAGAGGGTTAGCTGCTGATGGAAGTTCTTACAGGCTTTCTGTATTTCTTGATCCTTTGAGTTTGTTCTGGGCGGCAATAAACTGAAAAACTTTGTACTGAGGAGGTGTGCATATGACTCAGGGTCTGTCTAGTTATGTTCTGGCTACCGGAGCGTTTGCACTTTTCATAGTTTGCCCCCGCATGGCAGCTATGACCAACATAGTCCACAAGCAGCTTGGCTTGAATTTGCTTGTTTTGGTCCTGTTGGGTACACTTGCCAGTATTCCTTTGCTGCTGGTGATGGTTTTGATCATCCAGCGGTGGGGTCTCATGGCAGGATTGGCATTTTGTGTAATCACGGACCTGCTGGCCGCGCTCGTCATGCAGCCTGTGAGCACGAAGGCCGCAATCGAGACATTTATCATTGCCATTTTTGTTGTTGTGGGAAACCGTCTGGCCGCCTGGCTGACAGCACATTTTTAATGTCCGTCCAGGGTTTTGTACCTACTCCAGGAGAATATTTTACATGGCAAAAGCAGAGATCACGGTGTACGGCGCCTACTGGTGCCCCGACTGCAGAACAAGCAAACAATTCCTCGGCGAACATCAGATCCCGTACAACTGGGTGAATATTGAAGAAGACAGGGAAGGCGAGGAATTTGTCATAAGAACGAACAGGGGCAAGCGTATTATTCCTACTATTGTTTTTCCTGACGGCTCTTTTCTGGTTGAGCCGACAAACGCTGAACTGGCAGCCAAGCTGGGATTGAAGACCACGGCCAGCAGAAGCCACTACGACCTCATTGTCCTTGGCGGCGGGCCTGCCGGTCTCACTGCTGCCCTTTATGCAGCGCGCGAATTCATTGATACCCTGGTAATAGAACGCGCTGCTTTCGGCGGTCAGGCGGCTGGCACAGAAAAACTGGACAACATGCCAGGATTCCCTGATGGTATTACCGGCATCGAATTTTCCCGAAGGCTGCGTCGCCAGGCGGAGCGCTTTGGAGTGGAGCTCCTCCAGGCTCAGGAAGTTATAGAGGTGAAGCAGCAGCAGAACTATCACTGCGTGGTGACTGGGGACGGCATGGAGTACAGTGCGCGGGCCCTGCTTATTGCCACGGGTGGTCGCTACAAGAGACTTCACGTTCCAGGAGAGGAGGAGTACCTGGGAGCGGGAATTCACTTCTGTGCCACCTGCGACGGTCCATTTTACCATGACAAGCGTGTTGCTGTGGTGGGCGGGGGCAACAGTGCCACGGAGGAAAGTTTGCTCCTGACAAAGTTTGCCGACAGGGTAGTTATCCTGGTAAGAAGAGGTTATTTCAAAGCAAGCCCGATAATTCAAGAAAGCGTGCTCAGCCATCCAAAGATCGAGGTGCGCTACCACACAGAAGTGCGGGAGTTTTTGGGAGAACAATCCAGGCTGACTGGCGTAAGACTGAGAAACAATCAAACCGGTCATGAGGAAAACCTTCCTGTGGACGGCGCCTTCATTTTTATTGGTTTGACACCGAATACAGGATTCCTCGCCAACAGTGACCTGGTGCTGGACAGGTGGGGTTTCCTTGTTACCGGCCATGATCTGGTTCATGGGAGACAACGACCGGCAAGTTTTGAAAACCGCGATCCATACCTGCTGGAGACCAGCGTACCGGGAATCTTTGCCGCAGGTGATGTGCGGGACAAGAGCACCAAACAGGTGGCCAGTGCTGCAGGTGAAGGCGCCAGTGCCGCCTTGATGATTCGAGAGTATCTGCAGCAGATCTAGCCCAGGCATCAGTGTGCTCTCCATTTCTTTTCTCAAACTTTTTACCTTTCACTTTTCACTGCAACCCCTGGCTCCTGTCCACTTGACGAACCACAAAACTCTTCTTAATTTTGGGCAGAGCAAACTTTTTTAAGTAAAGATCTGCTTGTGTATCAAGGAGTAGCTGGAGAGGCATTCATGACTTAGCTATGTTTCCAGCAAATTCAGAGCGGCAGCAGAGGAGATGGCGGCAGCAGGCGGAAACAATCAGGTTGGACTGGCCCTTGGCAGTGGTTCTGCTCGAGGCTGGGCTCATATTGGGGTAATCCGCGCTTTGATGGAACTGGGCATCGAGCCTGACATTGTTTGCGGCACCTCCATTGGTGCTCTGGTCGGGGCCTTCTATGTGACCGGAAATCTCGACTCCCTGGAAGAATGGACTAGAGGGCTCCACAAACACGACGTCCTGCAATTCATCGACATCAAGCTCTTGCCGCGGGGGGGACTGCTGGAAGGAGATCGCATCGTCCAATTTCTCCAGGATTCAATAGGAGACAGAGAAATAGCCGATCTTCCCAAGCCATTTGCAGCAGTGGCGACTGATCTGCTCACAGGTCAAGAAATCTGGCTGACAACTGGATCCCTGGTGGAGGCCGTGCGGGCCTCGGTTTCAGTACCTTGTATTTTTACCCCTGTAACATATGGTGAGCATCTGCTAGTGGACGGCGGTCTGGTTGATCCTGTGCCGGTGTCAGCCTGCAAGGCCCTCGGTGCGGATGTCATTCTCGCAGTTAACTTGAACAGTGAAGTGCTGGGCAAACATATTTGCCAGGCGAAGCGGAGCAAAACCAGAGCCAAAGCCTCCAATTCGGAGCCTAAGTTTCTCCATGCCTTGAGTGCAGGTTTGAAAAAATGGACCAGTTCTCTGGGTGCGTCCATTTCCGATTCTCTCGTGGATACCCTGAGTTTTTTCGATGTGATGAACGGCTCGCTCAGCATCATGCAAAACTATATTGTCCGCAGCCGCCTGGCAGACGATCAACCGGACGTTACCATAAACCCCAGGGTTGTTGACATTGGTTTTCTTGATTTTGACAAGGCGGCAGAAGCTATTGCCGAGGGGAAACGCGCTGTAGAGCGAATTGGCTCAGAATTGCACGATTTGATAAGAACACGGTGAAAGGAGGTCCAGTTTATGGGTTGGCCTTTCTTGCTCACGATGATTTTCGTGCTGGTCGCAGGAGTCAGCATGTTGAACATGCGCTCCGGCCCTCCACACCCTGGAGATTTGTGAAGACTAGTTGCGGGTCAAAATATGGATGCAGGGCGCAAGGGGGCGCGAAAAGGAGCCAGTGGGCAATTACTTTGTCAGCTGGGTACGGGAAGTGAAACTATCTTCATAGACCCGGATCCTTCATGAAATATCCTGACCAGGACCGACTATCTTGCTGCCATCCAGAAATCCCTCACGGTGTAGATTTCCCGGACGTTATTGCCAACCAAGTTCTTGTTGTATATTATGAACCCTTTATTGGCTGCTTCCAGCCAAAGATTTGCCTATTCCACCTAATTCTTATAGATGCCTTTCCCGTCGAGCAATTGAGCCGCAAGAGAGTGCAAAGGTTTGCCGGAAAGGAACCACCCCTGGGGTCGATCAAACTCCGCAAAGATATTTTTCTGTGTAAGGCACTTGTTGTGCCGTTAGCATTGACATTGTTCTTGTTGTGGCCGGCTCGCGGGTTGAAGGCGAAAGAGGAGCGGGCGAATGAAGCCGACCATGAAGTGAAACAACGTCTGGAAGAGGTGGAGAAAGAAGAGGAAGAAGAGGGCGAAGAAAGGGCGGCATGGTTCAAACCATTTGCTGACGAGGTCTCCCTGGGAGGTTTCATCGACCTCAACTACGACTACACAGACGTGCTGGATACAGGGGACGCCAACAGCGGCAGCTCTTCAGATTTCTACATAGGTTCGATAGAAGGTGCTCTCAGGATTATTTTCAACGACTGGGTTAAAACCAAGATCGTGCTGAATGTCGAAGATATTGGCAAGGAGGGGGAAGACGGCAAATTCAACCTGGATGAGGCCTTTGTGACGCTGGAATCTCCCTGGGCTCCCCTGTATCTGGTGGCTGGCAAGACCGTGCTTCCCTTTGGCGTTTTCGAAGACCACCTGATCAGCGGTACGCTCACGGAGGAGCTCTACGAGATACAGAGGATAGGTGCTACCCTGGGATACACCCCCGACTTCCACGGTCTGGATCTCTCTTTTACCATCTATGAAGGTCATGATATCATCAATAATCTGCAGGATTTCCATACCCACAAGTATCGCTCCAGGCGGAAGCCCGAAAGACGTCTGAAATCTTTCATTGTGAACGCTTCGTTCGAACCTGTGCCAGAAACACTTTTGCTGAGTCTTTATTATGACAATGAACCCGGCGACGGCAGACGCAACCAGACTATCGGCGCTTCAGTGACTTACAACATCTGGAAGTTCAGCCTGGACGGTGAGTACATCACCGCTCTGAGCCGAGAAAAGGGAGAAGACGGGGAGGAGAACAAGGAATCGGCCTGGTTTGCTGCACTCGCGTTCCAACTGCTGGAACCCTTGGAACTGGCCGTGCGTTATGAAGATTTCGACGACGACCGGGGCGGCGACCAGAATGAGGTCCTGGACTATAGCTGTCTGGCCGGCTTCAATTACCAAATATTCTCCTTCGCCACCTTCTCTTTTGAGTATCGCTACCATAACTTCGAAAAGGAAAAAGGAAGCGAGGCGGTTGGTGATGCCAACGAGTTTCATTTCCGCTTGAGCCTCGAGTTTTGAGACTGTCCCAGGCTGGCCCGAGAGTCAACCCACCCATCCCCGAAATCCTTACCTTTTGGTAATCCTCCAGTAAAGTTTTGGCCATCTTCCTGGTGATAGTATC
>JAFDGZ010000066.1 GCA_019309045.1 Deltaproteobacteria bacterium
TTCACCGGCCTCAATAAGATAAAGCCGGAAATGATCCAGGAGGCCACAGCCAAGGCCAGAGAGGTTGCCTTGAAGTTTGCCGAAGATTCGAAAAGCAAGCTGGGCAAGATAAAGCGAGCCTCTCAGGGCCAGTTTTCCATAAAGCCCAGAGACAAGAACAATCCTCATCTCAAGAAGATCCGCGTGGTATCCACCGTGGAATATTATCTGTCAGACTAGAGGGCTTGACAGGGCCGCCTTACTCGGCCACATTAGGGCAGGATGCCAGGTTTGCCCTTGCTGGGCTTTGGAATGCCGATTGATTGCGTTTACAGCAGCACTATTGTTGCCGCCTCTATAGCCGAACAAGAGCTGGCGGAATGGTAAACCTTCGCAGAAGGGTCACCGCGAGCAGGGCGCACTGATTCGGCCTACCCTGTGGTAAAGCCTGTGTCTAATTTCCGTTCTGCAGGTATGGGCTGCAGCTTCCCCGGGTGAAGGGATGTTCCATGGAACAGTCCCCAGGGAATTCATGAAACAGCAAGCCCATGCTGTAACTGCAGGCAAAATACATTCAGCAGGCAGATGGAGAGCAGTCATGAGGACAGATGCATCAGAGTTCGAAACACTGGAAGATATGGCGGCAGCAACGGCGGCTGGCCTTGACGAGGCAGCGGCACGATCTGCATTTCTGTTGTTCAGAGACAAGAAGTTCCGGCGACTGGCGCGCTTCAAACGCTTGAGCCGGGTTGAGCAGGATAGGATTTTCAATGAGCTGGTCGTCTCCTACATTGTGCTGGTCATGCTGGTGCTGGAGGCTCCGGACCTGCGGGTTGGCGATGAGTTCCGAGACTACCTGGCCCTCCTGCGGGACAAAATCCCAGAGGCTCACCTGAACTATATGAAGGCCGTGGGAGTGGAAGCAGAGCATCTGCGCCAGTGGCAGCAGCTCATCAGCATGCGCTATGATGAATACGCAAGGGACAGATTCGAGGTGCGGGCGGCAGCTATGGAGATAGAGTCATCTGAGAAGTCACTGGATCTGGACGGTCTGGCCAAGATTCAAATGCTAGTGCCGGTGCAAACTGTTGCCATTGGCTGTCACCACCACATCTGCCGAGGCGACACCAGAGGGCGCGACGAACTGTTCAAATTTACCCTGGGAGCTCTGTCCAAGTTCTATGTAAAGATCAGAATTGGACTCGAGGGCGGCAAGGTCACCCCACTGACGCGCGCCCGGGTGGCTATGAAAAAGGTTTTTCGGAAATGAGAGGTACGCTCTTTTAAAATTCAATAACTCAACTTATGGTTGAGGTTTTTTTCTTTGAGCGTTTTTCCTTTTTAAGGGGAGGAAGGTCGGGGATATTTGGCTTCTGGATATCTGACAATCAGTCAATGTTATGTAACAGACTGCAATAGTCCGGTGACAGTCTGGTTTTACTGGCGCGGCTTTTTTGCTTTGCCGACTACCTAATGTGGATTATCAGATGAGCGGAACGTAGTACGGAGAGTAAACGGCTTGGGTGATCTGAGACATCCTACTGATCCCCGGCTTGTGGTAAGTTAAGGTCTCCTAGAAGACATATCCGACCAACGTTTTCCATTTTCTTGCAGAACTTCTCATCTGCGGTTACAAGGATTCCCTTGATCTCAAAGGCAACGGCCAGATAAGAGGCATCATAAAAGGTCACTGCGTGCTGTTCCATCCAAGCGAAACATCGCTCGATAATGGTGTTATTCAGATCGACACTTTGGATTCGTAGGTCAAGAAGGAGATTCATTTTTTCTATCGCTTCAAGTTTAAGTTCGCGACCCAGGAAGTTCCCCACTTCATACTGCCAAAGAGAAGGGGCAGCAAGTTCAGCTATCCCAGCCGCCCAAGTGTCCAAGAGTTTCAAGGCTAGGTCTTGACCGTTCTCTTGTTCTTTCCCCAATACCCACTTGAGAATTACGGAGGCATCTACCACATATCTTTCCATTTAGTGAAGTCTCCGATCTTTTGCCAGGCCTTCTACAATCTCCCGGGTAGAGAATCTCTTTTTAGACGGGGGAGTGGCGCGGAGTTTTTCAAGAACTTTCTTCCGTCTAATCAATTCTAATTCCTTGCGAAGAGCTTGGTTGACAACCTTGCTCCTTTGCCCTGAAGGAACTAAGCTCTCCAGATCACGTGAGATATCTTCTTCAATAAGGAAATTTAATTTACGCGTTGATCTCCCCATTTTTTACTCCATTTTAATACTCTATAAAAGTAAATATATATACTACTCTACAGGGATGGCGATGTCAACCTAGAGGTGGGCACGTCCATAAAATTACAAAATTCCTCTCTGCTGTCAAAAATAATTTCCGCACAGTCCAATATGATGCTACACTCCGGGCTTGAACATGTTGCGGTTGTTCGCCTGGTTCCATGAGCTGGCCATGTGCGAGGGCAACGATATATGCGGGGGTGTTGTGGTATTCGTCCTCAGATAACACAGACCTGCTAAAACAATAGAAAACGTAAAATCATCCCCCTCCCCTTTACGGAGATATTAAGTGTTTTGTCGGGGGTTTTGGTAGAGTATAGGTCTTTCTGGTATTTCAGATAAGGCCATCTGAAACTGCATGTACCATTGAGCAATCTGGAGGCTGTGATGAGAAACAAACATCCTGAGGAGATTCGAACTACTGTTCTACAAAGGTATGGGGACCTGGCAAAGGGTGGCTCGAAAGGTTGCGGCTGTACGGTTTCGCCTTCGTGCTGTGGAAGCTCCTCGCCTTCTGCAAGCGAGGCTCTTGGCTATTCGGTGGAAGAACTGAGCAGTGTTCCCGAGGGCTCGAATATGGGACTTGGCTGCGGCAATCCCCAGGCTATTGCTGCTCTGAAACCTGGTGAGACTGTAGTTGACCTGGGCAGTGGGGGCGGCTTCGACTGTTTTCTGGCTGCCGCTAGAGTAGGCAAGAGCGGCCGGGTTATCGGGGTGGACATGACTCCAGAGATGGTCAACAGGGCACGAGAGAATGCGCGCCAGGGCGACTATACCAACGTGGAGTTTCGCCTGGGAGAAATTGAGCACTTGCCGGTGGCCGACAACACCGCAGACGTCATTATTTCCAATTGCGTCATCAACCTTTCTCCGGACAAGCAAAGCGTCTTTCAGGAGGCCTATAGAATCCTGAAGCCAGGAGGACGCCTGGCCATATCCGACGTGGTTGCCACAGCCAGCCTGCCGCCTGAATTGAGGGATGATCTACAGCTGCTGTCGAGGTGCATTGCAGGGGCAGTCACACCAGAAGAGATCACCGGGATGTTGCAAAGGGCGGGCTTCCGGGAGATCCGTATTCAGCTTCAGGAAAGCAGCCGCGAGGTTATCAAGGAATGGATCCCTGGGATAAATGCCCAGGACTACGTGGTGTCAGCTACCATTGAGGCGGTAAAACCTTGAAAATAGCTTTTCTAGGCAGGCATCATTTATCTTGTAACGGTTGATGGCAAAATGAAAGTTCACCTTATAACCAGTATCGTCAGGTAGGCGTGACAGGGGAATGGAGGCACGACAACAAGTTGGTAGCCGCAGGCTTCAGCTTGCGTTGTCCTCTGTTGATATCTATTCCGGCGAGCAATTGCACCATGGCGCCATTGTAATGCTGGCCGCTGACTCACTCTTCAGGTTGGCCGCCCGCAATCGGCTAGTGAAAGGGGTGCACTTTCATTTTGCCATCAATCCTTATTCTCAGACGTTCCTGTAATGTGTGGGTCATGACTGCTTGTTTTACTCCGCCAAACTAATGGCGAGAGGGATCCATAAGGATCGCTTCAGCAATTTTTTCGCATGCCAGGGACCAGAAATACCTGGTGGCCAGGCCAAAGAGAGCCAGCTGTGGTGGGCGGTTCTTCAGGGCTTCCGCTATTCTGGCACACCTCTCTCTTTCCTCTATTACTAGTTGAGCGGCGCTTTTTCGTGGAGAGCGTCCTGGTTGCGAGGAGCAATCCACGGTTTTTCTATCTGTCTTGACCACTGCCAGGTTGCAACGCATCGTCTCCTCCTGATTGTATGAGCTGATTCTTTCCAGCCTGAAGAGGTTCTGGCCTAGAGGGCGACAATGCCCGTGGCTTCTTCATCTAGCAGGGCGCAAGAGGCGTGCCAAGACCAGCAAATATGGATTTACTGTTAGTTTCAATGTGTTAGCGCATGTAGGTTGACAACAGCGGAGCTGCGGTTCAGTAATCGAGGTAATAGATTAGGAAAACAATTACCCAATTGTAGAACAGCAGCAAACCGGCAAGCATCTGTGGCAGGAGCGCCAGAGTAGCGGCTGAGGTTGCTCTTCTTGACAGTTTGGCTCGGCTCAGGTAAAAAAATAATTGTGGCAAATGCCCTGGCTGTAGAGATGCCGGGGCTTTCCATTTTACTCAGTTGGAGGCGACAAGGAGTACGGCATGGAACGGGTTCCCATAACACGCGAGGGTTATGCGCGCCTCAAGTCAGAATTGCAGCGTCTGCAACAGCAGGAGCGGCCGGAGGTGATCGCTGCAATCAGCGAAGCGCGCGACCATGGCGACATCAGTGAGAATGCTGAGTATGAGGCTGCCAAAGAGAAGCAGGCTATGGTGGAAGGCAAGATCAACGAACTGCACGACAAGCTCAGCAGGTGTGAAGTAGTTGAGACGGCGGATGATTCACACGAGCGGGTAATTTTCGGCAGTACGGTTGTGCTGGAGAATTTGGACACAGGCGAGGAAGTGACCTACCGGCTTGTGGGACCCTACGAGGCTGACCTGCAAGAAGGCACCATTTCCGTGACATCGCCCATCGGCCGGGCTCTCATTCGCAAAGAACCGGGGGACCAGGTTCGGGTTCGGGCGCCAGGCGGCTTGAAAAAATTCGAGATCATAGATGTCTACCACGATAAATGATCTGGGTGTGGAAGAGCGGCTCGCTGAGGCTGGACGCATCCTGCAAACCCTCGGCAATGAGATCGCCCCCTTTTTTGGCGGCGACTCGGCTCCACCTGCCTCCTGGCAGCGCAGTCTGAGTGCTGTTGCTGCCTCGCTGCAGGAGAGAACCTTGAGAATTGCAGTGGTGGGGTCAGTGAAATCCGGCAAAAGTACGTTCATCAACGCCCTCTATGGACGCGACTTTCTCAAACGAGGAGCCGGAGTAGTTACCGCATTCATTACCAGGGTTCGTTCTGGTGCCGAAGAGATGGCCTGGGTGAAGCTCAAATCATGGGCCGAGATCAACAGCGAGATTCAGGAGGCCGTGACCCTGGCTGGACTCTCCCAAGAACTTCCGGGGCTCAGTTCAGTGGATTTTCGCAAGGTCGAAGACAGGAGGTTGCTGGAGCAGTATGTTCAGGGGCTGGCAAGCAAGCAGCCGCTGGCGCAGGAAGGCTTCGATCCCAATGTGGTCCTCTTGAAGGCTTACATCGAGGGTTTCAGCAAGGTGGCGACTCACATAGGCGACGGCCCCAGCCGGCTGGAATTTCACGGAGCCGAGTTGGAGAGCCACCGGAGCTTTGTCAGTGAGGAATCACTGGCAGTGTACCTGCGTGACATGGAAGTCCAATTGCCCAGCTCCTGGCTGGCAAAAGGCATAGAAATTGGCGACTGCCAGGGGAGCGACTCGCCCAATCCTTTTCATTTTGCCAAGCTTCAGGAATACCTGCTTCGCTGCCAGTGCATCCTATATGTGATCAGCAGCCGGGTGGGGATCCGGCGGGCTGATTTGAAGCTCATTGAAGCTATCCAGATCCTCAGACTGCTGCCGCAAACCCTGTTCATATTGAACGCCGATCTGGATGAACATGATACTGCCGAGGATCTTTATCGAGTACAGCGGAGATTGGCGGCAGAACTCCGCCTGGTGGTTCCAGAGGCCAAGATATACACCTTTTCCGCCCTGCTGCAATTGTTCGACTCTATGGAGGAGTCACTCAGCCCCCGGGAACAGAGGCGGCTCGAAGGCTGGCGGCAGGAGAAAGATCTGGCACAGCTCTCCGCAACTGGATACCAACAATTTTGCACTGATCTGCAGAATATGCTGCGGCGAGAGCGGCATCGGCTTCTCTACGCCGGGGTTCTGGGTCACCTGGAAAGGGTTGAGCAGAGCATGACAGACTGCGTCGCCACCAGACAGGGGTTGCTTTCCAATGATTTGCAGGATCTGCACACTCTGGCTGCCGAGATCCGCAAGGCCCAGGATTCAGTCACTGCTGTACTGGCCACAGTGGAGCATACCCTGGAAGGTTTGAGAAAGTCTTTGAAAGACCGCCTGGGCTCGGCAGTGGATTCCTACTTCGACAGCAAGTATGGTCCGATTATTACCGAGACCATGGACCTGATCGAAAATCATCCCGTGGAGCAGTTCTGCAGCAGCGGCATGGGGGAGAGGCGCAAGCTTCTGACAAGTCTCTACAGCTTCTACCAGGATTTCCGCAAGACGCTGTCGCGCCATATCATAGACAGGGTGAATTTGCGCGTCATAGATTTTGTCAAGAATGAGGAAGAATTAGTAGAGAAAAAGATTCTTGATTCAACAGAGGCCTACTGGGAGCTGCTGGCACAGGCACTGCAGCTCTACCGGCAGCGTCTGGTGGACCTCGGCCTGGCCCTCAGAGAAGCATCGCCAAGAAATTTTCCTCTGATCCCAAAGCCTGCCCTGGTGCCGCCGCCTTTTTCAGCATTCTTGCAGCGGGCGGATTCCCTGGGGAGAAGTTCCTTGTTGGTCCGTTTCGGTCTGGGACGGTTACGGCAGTTTTTCGGAGGGCTCAAGGACAGGATCTTGAGGAAAAACAGCGCCCAGGCAAGTGAGAGACTTTTCCGCGAAGCAGTGGCCCTGGTAAAAAAAGAGACCCAGAAAGAATTGCTGGCCTGCTTCCGAGATTACCGCCAGAACCTTAAATTTATCCATCTTTTTTCATTCCTAGACGCCTATACGGATGCGGTCCTGCAAGCATTCCACGACATGAGCGAGGCCGCTTTGCTGGATATAGGTCAACTGCAAGAGACTGCCGAGAAAAAGGGCGACGATCACCAGGAGGCCTCGGAAGACCTTACTATAGTCCGCCAGCGGCTTCGGTATGTGAACGACTTGCTGCACTCTCTCAGGACTTCCATCGAGTACGCTGTTGAAAACGGATCTGGTCTGGCCTAGACTGTCTCTCGGCCAAGCAGCCTTCTCCGATCGAGCAGCCATGAAAAGCTCCAGGTTATAGCCAGGCGGACCACTCACCCTGTTGCACATGCTTGTCGACTTAGCGTTCCAAGATGACCGCCATCGCTGCTGCTATCATTCCTGCTGAGTTACCGGCGAGTCGCATCGCTTGGCTGCGGCGCCAGGCTCCCTGTGGCTAATTTTCGCTGACAGGAACGGTCTGGCGAGTTCTCTGAGAGGGCGGCAATTTACCGCTAGGATTCTGGGCAGCAGTACCCGGGGCGGTCCGCCGGGTCACGGTGCGAGCAGCCGGAAGGCTGTTGTTGAGTGCAAAGTCTGGCGGCCTGCCAGGCGGCAAGCTGTGAAACCTTCGGGGCAGGGAGCTCTGGCTCATGTTGAGACGGGCGAAGTTTGCAGATCTTGACAGACTCCTCGAGATCGAAGAGCAGAGCGCTCCCAAGTCGGCCTACGATCTGCTGGAGCTCGAGGCATTGTTGTACAGGTATGCTGATACATTTCTGGTGACAGAAGGCTGTGAGGTGGAAGGCTACATAGTGTTCAGCCATGAAGGGCATATTGTGTCTATGGCTGTGGCTCCCGAGTATCGGCGGCGTGGTGTGGGAAGCCGTTTACTGGAAGAGGTCGAGCACAGATGCGCCGGGAGAATCCTCCACCTGGAGGTGAGAGCGAGCAACAGCATTGCAATCAGGTTCTATGAACAGTGCGGTTTTGAGGCGGTCGGCAGGCGAAAAGCTTATTATCACGATGGTGAAGACGCCTTCATTATGCTGAAGGCGCCTGCGGGAGAAAGGAAAAAAGGAAATCAGGCCTGGTAGAGGTGGGGGTCAGAATCTGTGATCAGCTCCCGGATTTCTTTGTAGGCCTGCTCCACGTAGGCAGGCACGGCAAACAAGCCCTTGAGCACAGGGCCGGAGAGATGCCGCAGGGTAAAGGGCTGCTCTTGCAAGCGAGCTGCCAGATCGATTTGTCTAGGGTCAGAGTCTTTGGACACCAGAATATGGGCGTTCACCTCGTGGAAAGAGGGCATGGCATAAGGATAGGCAACCACCCAGGGGAATACCGCGGCCAGGGTATTATACATTCTGGCGTGTAATTTCAAGCGGTTCGGCTGCAGACATTCACCCTGGAAGCAGGCCACCCCCTGCGGAGTCAACCGGTTGAACACCAGCTGGTAAAACTCCCTGGTAAAAAGGTAGACGGCAGGGCTGCCTTCTGTGGGGTCATCCAGGTCTACCAGAATCACGTCGAATACCTCATCGGTTTGCTCGAGATAGCGGCGACCGTCGTCGAAGAGCAGCTGCAGGCGATGGTCGTCGAAGGCTCCGGCACTCCACTGTCCAAGTTTCTCCTGACAGATCCTTACCAGCTTCTCATCGATGTCCACCATGACGATTTTGGCCACCTGCGGATACTTGCACACCTCCCGGATGGTGGCCCCCTCCGCGCCTCCTATGACGCACACTTTTTCGGGCGAGGGATGGCAGAGCATGGCGGGATGGACGAGATTTTCATGGTAGATGAACTCGTCCAGTTCAGCTGACTGGGCTATACCGTCGAGAAAGAGCATGCGGCCGTACTCTACGGTATCGACTATGTCAATTCTGGCATACTGGGAGCGACCGGAGTAAATTTCCCCCAGGCAGCGAAATTGTATGACAACGTTTTTGCAACCGTCCTCGGTAAACCAGTGATAGTCGGTCATGTCGGTTCCTGGTAAGGCTTGTGCTTGATTTCGGCATGGGGCAGATCGAGCACACCGCGCTTGATCTCGGTTACGGCAACGTGCTGGGCGCCGAGGGCTTGCTTCAACCTGCTGAGGGCCAGATAGCCGTCTATCTGCTCGCCGCAAGTGAAAATGTCGAGAGCGCAGTAACCGTACTCAGGCCAGGTGTGCAGGGAAAAATGCGACTCGGCAATGACCACGATGCCACTGACTCCATGGGGAGAAAACTGGTGGAAAAAGGGTTGGATGGGGGTGGCACCAGAAAGTGTCACTGCTTCCAGCAGGTGGTGCTGCAGAGTTTCAGGGTCATCAAGGGTGGCGCGGTCGCATTGAAACAACTCGATAATAAGGTGTGTTCCCAGTGATTTCATTTTCTGTCGGTTGTTCTTCGCTGGTTAAGGCATTCAGGTCATAGCCACATCCTTGGCCTGTGGTCCTCTCAACAACTCGGGTGGCCTCGACACATACAAAAAAACCAATCTTGCACTATAGGCAAATTTGCCTCTAAATGCAACAAAGAAATTCGCAATCTTTCCTACTCTATTGCTGTTCTCTGGCCGTCCTCATGCTCTTTCGAGGAAGCGAGCCAGTCTCCCTGGTGCATATAGTCGGTGCAGATTGCCTTCAGGGTCTTTTTCTGTTCCAGAAAACGCTGTTTCATTTGCTGCAGCCATTTGAGATGTTTTTGGGCGCCTTCGACCGACAGAAAAAAATGGTCCTTCACTCGATTGACCTCCATATGCAGCGAGCCGTTCTCTATGCGGACCTTGCCAGGGCTGCTGCAGGTCATGCAGCGAATGGTATCTGCACTGAGAAAGCGGAAGGTGTCGCCGCCACAGGCTGGGCAGCACCAGCGAGGATTGTCCCCAGCAGGCGCGTCAGCAAAAAGAGCAGAGGCCAGCGAAGCGGCCACCTTTCTGTTGGCCTGGTCAAGGAATATTTCCCCGGGAAGAGCGCCGTACACTACTTCACTGCCCTTCAGGTGCAGGCCCATGAGCCTGGCGGCGCTGTCCAGGCACAGTTTGCAGTAGCCCTCCATGCCAGCTATGCCGGCAATGGCCACCGCCACCGCCGGTTTTTGCCAGAGCTGTTGAAAGTTGGCAAGAAAGCTGAGGCCGCGATCAAGGAGTCTCTTGAGACTGGCATTGGCTGAGAGCATGTAGGTGGGAACCGATAGAATAACAGCATCTGCCTGGACAAGTGCAGCGAGAATTTTTGGCAGGTCGTCATCCAGGGGGCATTTCTTTTCGGCCATAATGCAGGCATAGCAAGCGCGACAAGGCTGGATGTTCATGGCTGGCAGCCGCACCAGGGTCAGATGGCAGGCAACCCGCAGGTGGCGGCATATCTCTTTGGCCATCAATTCACTGTTGCCAAGTTTTCGGGGGGAGCCAATCAGGGCCACTATTTCTTTCATTTTTTCCTCCAAAACATGCAAGAGCCGGCATGGAGTCCGGTTCGCAGAAATGTCAAATGAGGATAAACTGGTGCTCGATAACACTGTCACTGCTTGCCAGCAAGTGCAGTACCAGAGGCTGACCAGGGAAGCGGGCCAGCAGCCTGGCGGCACTGAGAGATGCCACCGCAGAGTGGCGGTTCAAAGCAGTTATTCGTTCTGATATTTCTTGATTATCTTGATGATAGCAGCCAGATCCGCTTCTGGGACCCTTCCCTTGTGGAGATAGCGGCAAATCCTGTTCTTGTCCAATATCACCAGGTTAGAGGTGTCGTTCTCCAGCCCCCAGAGATTGAGGATGGTGTAGTCGTAGTCCAGGAGAATTATAGTGCCGTACTTTTTTTTCTTTCTCTTGACGATGGCTTTGATGATGAAATTGGGCTTCCAGGTTGCCTTGAGATTGGTAATGCCAAAGCCCTTGTAGTGGCGCCGGTCGAGGATGCCCTGGTCAGCAGCCTTTTTCAGCGCCTCGGAGATGTGTTCGTTGAGATCGGCCTCATCCGGGTCCACGTAAAAGATGGACAGGACCTTGTTCTGGAACACCGGGGAGTTCAGATTGTACAGTACCTTGTCGCTGTCCTGCAGGGTGAAATCCGCAGCCCGCTCTCCCACATGCAACTCTCCGGCCACTGCCCTGCCGCAGACAACAATGAGTAAGAGAAGTCCCAGCAATAGTGTCTTTTTCATGGCAGTCATCCTTTCATTGGCTGATTATTGCTCGGTTGTACCCGGGGTCAAGAGATGTATTTGTAAGCGTAGTCGCGTACATGATGACCATCCAGTACATGAAAGGTGCGAATTTTCTTCAGAAATACCGGCGAAAACATGCCCAGGGGCAGGTAGACGATCTTTTTGCCGTAGCGGGCCGCTACGGAGTGCCACCAGCTCCGGGGAGGTTTTGCTGCGATATAGGCAATTTGCTTTTCCTCACAGTAATCTATGGCAGCAAGGAGCAGCCGCTCTGGCTTGGAGGTGGCCACGTCAAAAAAAGAATCTCTCCAGATGTCGTAGACCCGCATAGGCGGATAGGTAAGCATGAAGCCGCCATATCGACAGCGCGAAACACCCGGGCCAACCAGGTGTTCCCCTGCAGGGGTAGCGTAAAAGGCCATGTCAGACTCCTGCTCATGCTCCCCCAGCCAGGTAACCCTCCAGGGAAAGTTTTCCCTGCCGCCAGGAGAAGGCCTGTCTTCGTCGAAGATAAGAACTACGGAGCCCACCTTGCCGCTCAGAAGACGCTCTTCCTTGACGTAAAGCTTGCCCTCGTGCCAGTTGCGGATGGTTTCGCGCAGGTCGAGGCCGTCGAGCAGAGAAGTGGTGAAGGGCTGGGTGCGGGTGTTCTCGGCGGCAAGGATGTGGGCTGTCTTTTTCTTCACGTAGTGGCCCCAGCCTTCTACCACCAGATCTTCCGGGGGATAGGAACAGATCATCAGCCCCTGCCATTTGCGGCGCCATTCACCAGGCCTAGCTTCCCGCAGACGCTTGTTCCTGATGCCTACCGGAACCAGGCGGCGACGCTTGACCCGAAAACTTCGATGAAAGCGGATCTTTTTTTGATTGAGAAACAGGTCCTCACCTTTCAGTTCTATGACGGGGAGCTGGGGATTGTCATCCTGCCAGGGGTAGTGGCTTCCGAGGTCCCAGACCTCATAGGCAAAGTTGTCATCCACGGCGCCGCGGGCAGCAATGGTCAACTGGTAGAAGTCTGGCGCCAGGAATCCCTGCAGCAGGGCGTAGTTTCGAGCAAATTGCCGGAGTACTCTCAGCTGGTGCGGTCTGACTCTCTCCCTGGAGTGGCGCCAGTGCCGGGCACAGGCTTCCTGCAACAATTTTTCCTGCAGCTGCAGCCTGTCTAAAGGGTTGACGGCATCCGGGTCGCGGCGCCACAGGGCATAAAGATGTTGCCGCTGGCGCTCGTAAGCCGCTGCCAGGTAAGGAATTTCCGTCATAATTTCCCGGCTGGACTGCTGGTGCATGTGGGCGAGAAGCACGCCGGCACGCTGCTGGCGGCCGATGGGCTGCACCTGGCGATTGCCGAGTCTAGAGAGGATTCGGGGGTAGTGGCTGATGCCGCAAACAAATAGCACCCTTTTATACTGGCGGCGCAGCCGATCCAGGTGGTAGGCCATGTTGGCCTCGCGGAGAAGGTCTTCAGACACGGCCTGTTTTGCTCTGGCAGCATAAGCCTGGCAGTATGCTGTCAGACCTATGCGGCTAAGGGCATAGGAGTCGGGAAGAGGCTCCCTGACCTGGACGAAGTGGTCCATGTCAAGATCAATGAGATGCAGGGGGAGCTGGTGCTCCAGGGCGGCCCTCGCTGCTTCTACCAGGCCGTCCGTGGGCTCGAGCGGCAGATAGACATGGGTGTTGTCTTTTAGCTCGAAGACCAGCACCGAAAGAAGAGGCAGCCGCTCGAGGCCGCGTATGAGAGGCTTTTTCAGGGTGTGGGGAAATTCAACAGCTATTGCCTCCGGCTGCCAGCGGCAGAAAGAGCGGATCACAGCGGCTGCGAATTCCAGACGGCCGTGCATGATGGGAACGAAGCAGATGTTCTCGAAAAAGATGCCGGATTTGTCCTGCATGAGGAACCTGCCTCTGCTTGTTCAATCTTGGCTCAACCGTGGCAGTTCTCGACGCTGGCTTCTTGCCGGCTCCATCACAGCGATGTTGTCAGCCAACTGCCTGGCGTTCTGCTCGGTGGTGTCACTAGTCCGACTCCGCAACCGGGGGCAGGTAGCCTTGCGCCTCCGGGCCCAGAATCAGAGCTACGGCCTGAGCCAGACAACGGTGCACCTGCCGCGATGAGGCCGGAACCCGCCGGGGCCATTTCAGTTTGCGCGAAGAAGAAAGAAGCTTCAAAGCATAGCGGCCAATATTGATGCCGTCACGCACAGTATAGCGCTCCTGCGCCAGGTGGCTGTTCTGCAGAAAGTCCACCACATAGTCGAGTATCATATCGTCGGCAAAAGGCAGATTCTGGGCCAAGATGAGCTTTTCCTCCTCGCGTTCTGGAAAGTCGATGAAAATCTGGGGCTGCAGGCGAGAATCAATGTATTCTGGCAATTCGAAGGTGCTGGCATCGTCATTCATGGTGGCGCAGAAGCGGAAATTTGCATGGGCCCTTATTTTGATGCCGGCCACAATAGATTCCACATATCTGCGGCTGTCCAACAGGGGTGCCAGGGAGGCCCAGCTCTTCTCGCTCATGCGGTTGCCTTCGTCCAGGATGGCAACGCCGCCGCGAATCATGGCAGTGACAATGGCAGAGGCCACGTATTTGATTTTATTCTCTTCAGAGATGACCGGAGTTATCAACAGATCTTCCGGGCGAGTGTCCATGGTGGCCTGGAAGAGGTAAACCTCCTGACGAAGCCGTTTGGCTGCAGCATAAGCCAGAGTGGTCTTGCCTACTCCCGGTTTGCCGATGAGTCGAGGATTGAGAGGCACATCATCCTCGCTGACCACCAACCAGGCAGCGAGAACCTGGTCCAAGAGTTCTCGCTGGCCGACCCACTTCATGGGGAGTTCATCAGGGTGGCTCAACATGAGATTGACTTCGTCTATAGTTACACTTTCTTGCATGAGCATGTCCCCAAATAAGCGGCACAAGGAAAAACTGCATCGCTTCATTCTACGGGAAGCCGCTGCCGAGTTCAAGTGTGCCTGCGGCCAGGTTTGACATCTTCTTGCAGCGTCTCTAGAATTGGAGTGAGCAGGAAGCCCGGATGTCTGCAAAAGTACGCCGAGGCGTGATTTTTGGGACTTCCGGGCTGATAGCTGCTCTGGGCCTGGCAACAGGGCCTTCTGGCGGTTGCCGGCAGCAAGAGCGTAAAGAGAGAGCGAGTCCACAATTGGAGGGCACATATACAAAAGGAGGCAGCGCCATGTTTGAAACCATCAAGAAGAGTTTGCTTGCAAGCCTGGGGGCGGCGGTGGTGACCAAAGAGAAAGTGGAAGAGGCAACCCGCCACTGGGTGGACGAGGGCAAAATTTCCACGGAAGAGGCGGAACGGCTGGCCCAGGAGCTGGTGGAGAGCGGCCGCCATCAATGGGAGGACATGCAGACCAGGATCAGTGAGACGGTGAGGAAGGGGCTTGCCACTTTTGACATCGGCAGCAAGAAGGAATTTCAGGAATTGCAGGAGAAAGTTGAACAGCTCGAAAAGAGGCTGCAGGCATTGGAGGAGGCCCAGCAAGGCACAGAGGAGTAGTCAGTGGATATCAGGGCCGTCAGATATGTGGGCCGCTTGAAGAATATCGCTGTGACGCTGTTTCGCTACGGCTTTGATGACGTGGTCGAGCGGTTGGATCTTCCCGGCAAGGTCTTTCTGGAGAAAATTCACCGGGTGGACCGGGATCTGAGCAGCTGGGAACGCATCCGACTGGCGCTGGAAGAGCTGGGGCCCACTTTCATCAAGATCGGTCAGATCATGAGTCTGCGGCCTGACCTGATCCCCAATGCCCTCATCCTGGAACTTCGCAAGCTCCAGGACGAGGTGGCCCCTGTTGGCTATGATGAGATTCGGGCAGTGGTGGAGAAAAACCTGCGGCAACCTCTGGAGAAGGTCTTTGCAGAGTTCGATGAAACACCCATTGCCGCTGCCTCACTGGCCCAGGTGCACCGGGGCGTGCTCAGGGAAAATGGTCAGGTGGTGGCGGTCAAGGTGCAGCGGCCCAAGATCCAGCACATAATTGCCGAAGATCTTTCCCTGCTCGATGTGGTTGCCAACCAGTTGAACGAACGCATGGAAGCGAGCAGGGTGTACGACCTGCCGAACCTGGTAAAGGAGATCAAGAAAAGCCTTGACCGCGAGCTCGATTTCAGGCGGGAAGCCCGCTACATGAAGATTGCCAAGAGCAACCTCGCCAGTACCGAGGGAGTATACGTACCAGAGGTGCTCGAAGACTTTACCACCTCGCAGATGCTGACCATGGAGCTGGTTGAGGGACGAAAACTGAAAGACCTGGACTCGCCCCACCAGTATGACTGCCAGCTGCTCGCCAAACGGGGGCTGCGTTTGACCGTAAAGCAGGTGCTGGAGGACGGCTTCTTTCATGCAGACCC
>JAFDGZ010000067.1 GCA_019309045.1 Deltaproteobacteria bacterium
TAGACCCGGGCAGTAGCTACAATGATCCTGTCGGCTGGATCTTTGTGAAATTCTCCAGGTAAACTGCATGCTTCCACAGCGATTCTAGGTGTCAGTTCACACACTTGCAAGCCGGTTTTCTCCACAGCATACTCGAGCCAATTTGCCGCTGACATCCTCAAGCGGATTCGTCCCCGCTTCACCATCATGGCGAATTCCCAGATCGATATTGAGGCGACCGCCCGTTGATCAGGAGGAGTCATAGACAACAGTTCGTAGGCATTCCGCGAAAGCTGCCCGGGTTCGTTTACAGCCCACCACCATGCGTGCGTATCAAGCACCAACATACTCAGTCCAGCTCCCATACATCTTCAAGAGGTTCAGTCAAGTCCCCTACTGTCTCCCCCTGACCAAGGAGCGAACCGATTAGAGGGTCTGCTTTAGGAACTTCTTCATAGCTGACGAGTCTTGCAATCGGTTTCCCTCTCTTGGTGATAACTACCTCCTTGCGAGTCTGATGGACAGCATCCAGGATCTTGAAACAATTCTTGCGGAATTCCGCAGCTGTTATCTCCATTTTATAAATGACCCCCTTTACCTCCAACGAACCTGTATGTACATTTTAAAGTGTACACTTATTTTGGGCAAGAAAAAAAT
Organism: Deltaproteobacteria bacterium; assembly: GCA_019309045.1. Classification (NCBI taxonomy): domain Bacteria; kingdom Pseudomonadati; phylum Myxococcota; class Myxococcia; species Deltaproteobacteria bacterium. Next base: position 637 of record JAFDGZ010000067.1, read on the forward strand.
GCTTGGGTTTTCTTTTTCTTACTGTTTTGAGGCTCAAGACAGCACCACTTCCCAATATTAACCTTGCAAAAATGTAATCTTACCGAAAGGTTCTTCTCATCATTAGAGGAGTTCCGGCCAACGACCTTCCGCGCATCTTTGACCGCCTCTACAGGAGCGAAGGGGTACCGGGTGTCAAGCAGGAGACGAAGCGTTCCCGTCTGTGGGCATGGGTTCGAGAGTCTGTTGCGACTTGCGGGTTATCGGTTATTGGTTGCTGGCAAACTATGGGAGTCGTTCCTGACAATTTCCTGGTTGACATCGCAATCTAGATTATATAAGTTTGTATATAATAAATACACAAATGGAGAATTCACATGGCGCTGAGCATAAGGAACCCCCGGGCAGAACAACTGGCCAGGGAGGTGGCTGCTATGAGTGGGGAAAATTTGACTCAAGCTATCATCCGTGCCCTGGAGGAACGGCTGGAACGCCTGAAAGGCAGACGGCAGATCACTGACACAGTAGAGGAGATTATGAAAATTTCCAAGCGCTGCAGCGAATTGCCGGAACTGGATAGGCGCACTCCCGAAGAGATCTTGGGCTACGACCATCATGGGGTCCCGGAATAATGATCATTGATACATCGGCACTCATCTCCATTCTCCTGGGTGAACCTGAAGCCCCAAGCCTGGCAAAAGCGATTGCGGCTGACCCCAGGAGATTGATAAGCGCCTTCACTGCTCTGGAAGCAGGGCTTGTCATAGAGGCTAAAAAAGGTGAAGCAGGTGGTCGGGAATTGGACCTGCTGTTGCACCGCACAGGAATCGAAATCGTCCCACTCACAGAAGAGCAATTTGAAGTCGCCAGGATGGCTTGGCGCAAGTACGGCAAAGGGAATCATCCTGCGGCACTCAATATCGGCGACTGCTGCTCTTATGCACTGGCTAAATGGTCCGGAGAACCCTTGCTCTATAAAGGTGAAGATTTCTCTCAGACAGATATAGTGTCAGTACCTCTGTTATGAGGAGTTGTATAGCAAGGCAGCTCATCCGGCTAACGCTCAGCTACTGTTATGGAAAGAATAGAGGAATAGTTCGCAAATCTCATCTTCTCAGGGGGCGAAGCCGGCTAGGTTGAGCTCCAAGCTGCGCAATTACTATGCGCCTGGCTGGAAAGATTTTATGCACCAAAATCGGTCATCTTTTCCAAAAAGACCTTCTCCCCAAGTATTTCGTCAAATATTCTGTAACAATATCCTGTAAATGCAAATTATTATCTTTGTCCTCCAGGAGTGCTCTGTCTCTGGCACCCCCTTTGCTCTTTAGTGGAGTCAGGGTTGATGAGTAGCAGTAAACAGACAACACAGCCAGGAGGTATAGAAGATGAAAAATAACATAACAAAGAAAATAATTGTGATCCTGACTATTGTGGCTGTCCTGGGACTTGTGGGCTATAGTTCTGCCAGTGCAGGAATAAGTTTTCATTTTGGCCTGGGAGATCTGAGCGGCATCCGAGGACCGTGGACAGGTGCTGAAACAGTTCCGGCAAAATATGACAACTCAGAAAAGGAAACCGTTGCAGATAATGGCAACAAAGAGAAAGTTCTGCCTGGCGATCGGAATGCAGATGAGGCAAAAGGCCTCCAGGAAGCTGACTCCCAAAAATAAACAAAGGCAGCCGGCTGTTTCTCTGTCCATTTAAATGAAGCAGCATCCGCAATGCGAGGCCGCGACCATATTTGCGGCTGCAGTTACGCCGCGGTTGGTCCAGTGAAATATCAGAGCTAAGTAATGCGGTGTCCGTATTTCCTGTCTACGAGTTCGATTACTTTCGAGACTCCCAGACCCTCTTGCAGTTTGGTCCGGATAAAGTCCTTCTCCTCCAGGGCCCCTCTGGCCATCTTGCACTCGCACTCCGCCAGAGGCAGCTCACCGCATCCCTCGCAGGCACACTTGAAGTTCATGGCAACCAGCACAACCTGGTTCTCTAGTGTTTGTGGTATTGCAGACTTTGAGGGCTGCATGGCGAGTGGTTGGACAGTGCTGATCGTAGCTTCATGAGAAGATGATGTGAAGATTATCTTGACAGTTATACCTGTCAGCATAATCAGAGAAACGACTGCTGTTATCATCTAGAAGTTGGACTTCCTGGTTTCAGATGTCTCTCTTTGCCTCTGCCGCTCTGTTTTTCGTTTTCTTGCCATGATGATCACCTAGCAAAATACCTTGCAAAAAGCTCGGCTCAACGAATCAATTCTCCGTGTCTGCAAATTCCTACTATATTAATCGAAAAAGGACATGAGGTCAATCCGGTCAGCCTTATTATGGGTTGCTGTACATCATGTAACGCCGCACTTCTCGTGTCATTTCGTGGCCCAGCAGGCATTCCATCAACAAGAAGGCTACTTCCAGAGCCGAACCCGGTCCATCACAAGAAATTATTCGATCATCCATGACCAGGTGCTGGTCAACTACTTTGGCGCCGCCTGCCTTCAACTTGCCGATGTTGTCATGGTCGCGGCTGTGGGGACAGATGGTGGGTAGATGTTTGTGAAATTGTCCAAGGTCCTCACGCCTGGGTAAATTGTTAACAGCTTGCAACATATACTCAAACAGTTCTTTTTGAATTCGTCATCAAGTATTTCTAGTTGACTATAGTCATTGACCATGGTAACAGTAAGATAATTTCAAGAACCGGAGCATTCCAATGCAGGAAACCATCCCGATATCAAAATTCAAGGCCACTTGTTTGCGGCTTCTGGATAATGTGAAAAAAACGGGTCGCTCTATTCTAATAACACGCAAGGGCGAGCCTATCGCGCTGGTAACGCCGCCACCGCCACCGGAAAAACCAAAAAGTTGGCTAGGTTGTATGAGGGACAGCATAAAAATCACAGGTGACGTGATTTCGCCAGCCGCAGACGAAAAAGAGTGGGAGGCCTTGCGAGATTGAAATTACTGCTGGATACGCATATCATCCTCTGGAGCGTCGCCGAACCTGAACGACTACCGGCTTCGGTAGCCCTGGAGTTGGAAAGCGATGCAAACGAACTCTGGTTTTCACCGATAAGCGTTTGGGAAATTGCCCTGCTGGCAGAGAAGGGCCGCCTCAAGTTCAGATCCGATCCCAACCTCACTGTCCGCAACATGTTTGACCGCCTCCCCATGAAAGAAGCCGTGATCAACAAAGAAGTTGCTATCATGAGCCGTGAGGTGGATCTCCCACATCAGGACCCTGCAGACAGGTTTCTGGGAGCAACGGCTGCCGCATACGATCTGATTCTAGTGACAGCAGATCGCAGACTCATGTACTCTCGATCTTTCCGCGTCCTTCAATCCACATAGGATGACTCTGCACACTGCTTCCGAAGAAGTATTCTCTGCCCCTCCAGGGCGGCATCAACAAGGTGAGGTGGCTCAATCTTCCTCGTCTCCAATTGCATCTTCTTCGAGTTGCGGCCCTGTAAATGACGCTTGTTCGTTGGAGAGAAAAATACGTCCATATGGATCAAGCTAATCTTTTTGGTTATTTTCCTTGAGAAACTAGAATGTAATGACCTTGTCAGCTTCCATGCTCAATTCGTAGAGGTCGTCCATCCAGGCAACTGGGCAACTGGCTGAGCCCACAAGACCGTGGGCCTTCAAACAGACGCCTCAGACATAAAAGTCCCCCTCTTCAGTAAACTGGTTCACCTGACCAATCACATCGAACTCGGAGTCTGCCAGTGATTCGTAAGTAACCGCCTTGCCCAGCATGAAGACACCTACTTCGTCGCCCTTTTTGAGCCCCACATTGGCCATACGCAGCGCATTGTACATAGTCTCGGCATCGTCGGTGCTGATAATGAAAAGTACTTTCATGGCAGCCTCCCTTGATAATATGTGGTCTGAAAAAAGCCTTGTTGATATACACCTTATGATTTTGCAACATCTGCTTTCATCCCCTTCACTACAACGAAGGAGCCTTTACCATAGCCTTCCTCTACCGGCTCGATTCTTTTTATCTTGTCCAGGTCACGGAAAATGGTCTGCGTGAAGGCAAAGTTATGGAATCCTGCATTTTTTAGATTAAAAACGACCTCTTCTACTGTATAGAAAGTAGCCTCCCTGTAAAACACATTCTTGTCTTTATGCATCTCATAAATGACCCCGAGAGGACTGTTGCGGTCTACAAAACCAACGACAATGGAACCCATGGGTTTTAGCACGCGAAAGGCTTCTATGAAGGATACTTCTATATCATCCAGGAAACAGATCGTAGTAACCATGAGCATAAATTCAAACCGTCCATCTTCAAAAGGAAGCGCTTCCGCCACCCCATGAATCACTTCGATACCCCTTCTTCGAGCCACATCAGCCATCGCTTCGGACGGTTCGATTCCGACTTTAATCCCCAGGGGCGCAGCGAATCGTCCGGTACCGACACCGATCTCCAGTCCGCTTCCGCCCTGAGGCAATAGTGCTTTTATTGCCAGGAGTTCTGATTCGTAAACCAATCCATATCTGGCAAACCATTCTTCGTACCTGGCTACGTTCTTTTCAAATGGTTTTACTTTCGGCATTGCCTTTCCCCTCGTCATCAGGTCAATATGGCTTTACATCCCTTCATCCAGCCAATCTTCATCGCCCTTTGGTTTGCCGTTAGACCCGACTTGAAACATTCCTTGACATTCCGGATGGCGTGAGAAGATCCAGAAGGGCTTCCAGGATTGCTCTGGCATCGGCAGACGAAGCACCATCTTGGCGCCCCAGAGAGGGCACCCTGGTTCAGGGCTGGTCTGAATCTCGGCGTGCATGGCGAACACCTCCATATCTTCGTAAAAGGAGTACTAGCGTCGAAATGTCACTTTGCCCCCACCGCGGTTGAGGGCGTACTCGCCCGGGTCTCCTGTAAACGGCAGAACCAGCATCCATGGCAGGGTCAACCGCTGGGCATGCCGAAACTGAGACAGGCCGATAGTCATGCCCCGATGTCCAGCTGCTGGTTGATCGCGATAGGTGCCGAACAGTCGATCCCACCAGGGAAGATTGAAGCCAAAATTGCTGTTGGTTTCTTTTATCACCACAGAATGGTGCACCCTGTGCATATCCGGAGTAACCACCAGCAAGCGAAGGAGCCGATCAACACTGGCTGGAAGGCGTATGTTGCCGTGATTGAACATGGAGGTGCCGTTCAAGAGAATCTCGAAGAGGAGAACTGCCAGAGTGGGTGGGCCAAGGGCAGCCACCGTTGCCAGTTTTATGCCAGCGGAAAGCAGGATTTCGATGGGATGGAAGCGCAAACCTGTGGTCACGTCAAAATCCAGATCAGCATGGTGCATCATGTGCAGACGCCAGAACGCGGGAACTGCATGAAACATGACGTGCTGGAAATAGATGACCAGATCCAGCACTACCACGCCGATTGCTACTTTCAGCCAGTCAGGCAAAACAAGATTGTTGAGCAGACCCCAGCCGTTTTTCTCAGCCAGCAGGGCAAGGGACACGGGCAGGATAGGCACCACCAGGCGCACTGCCCCCGCATTAATCAGGATGATCCCCAGGTTGCTGAGCCAGCGAACAGTCTTGGAGGTTGTCAGGCCCCGGCGCGGTGCCAGCAACTCCCATACAGCCATGAGGGCAAAAACACCAAGAAAGAAGCCTACCCGAACGGGAATTTCGTTGCTCATCGCTTATTCATTCCGTATGAAAGCAGTGCTGGGCCCTCCATCCAACCGCTGGTTCTGTTTCGTCTGACTATAGCAACAGATAAACATGTTTTTATGCTCTGCTTTTTTAAAAATGGCGCCCAGCATTCTGGCCGGCCCCATGGAAAATGACCTTTCTTACGCCTGCCTGTCAGGAAGCCCTAGGATACCTTGCCTTCCTTCTTCAGCTTCTCTAATAGAAAATTTGCGCCCTGCCTGGAAATCTTGAACTGACCAGTCAGATCTTCGATCTCCAACAGTTTTTTCCCCTGATAGGAATTGAGAATTTCATTCTCCAGCTCCTCCATCCAGTCGGCAAACAGGGCACGGATCTCAGGATTGGCCAGACTCTCCAGTTCGGCGTTCTCATCAATGGCTGTAACCATCTTTCTGCACATGTCTTTTGGATCGATACCTTCGTCCATGCACTCGGCAATTCACCGACTCGCCATACTGGAGAGCTTGTCATCACCTGATTTGCCAAAGAGTTTGACCATAAACGTCTGCTTTTCAGAAGCATCCATCACAGGGAAAATTTGTTCCGCCAGCGAGAAAATAGTCTGTTTGATCTCGTCCAGACTGAGGTTGGCAATAAAGTTCTCCAGGGCACGCTGGTTCATGACAATCTCCTAGAATGGTTCATGTGAGTCTATAAGTTCTTTGGCCATCTCACTGACCTGGCTCAGCAGGGACAGAACAGAGCCATTGCTTATCTGATAATAAATAAATGGACCCTGGCGTTCCACTTTGAGCAGATGGCTGCGCCGCAGCTCTTTGAGATGGTGGGATACCAGGGGCTGTGATAATCCCACAGCTTCCACAATCTGAGTCACAGACTTCCTGTCCCTGCCGATAGCGAGCAGAATGCGCAGTCTGTTCTCATCGGCCAGGCTCTTGCAGATTGCCGCGACAGGTTTAACGAGTAACTCCAAGATGTGCTCCTTTTGCTTATTTCAACATATAAATGAATATTAATATTATTGCAAGCGGAAAACTGCGCCCTGGGTTTCATGAGTTCAATGACGAATTTATTTATCCAGGACTCAGTGCTGAGTTGGCAATTGCTATCAAGGTAAATCTTCAAAATACTTCACTCTATTTGCGAATCGAAGGATTAAGGAAGGGGATTCTTGCCGGGGCTGCACTCTGCCCTTGTTGGCTGCCTCTAGAGGTTGGCTCTGTCAAGTATGCAACAGGGGACTCTGTACTTTTTGAGATGCAGATTATTAGTGACGAGCGTCAAGCGCTCCACCTTTACCTGGGATATGCTGGTTATTACCATTTGAACCACCTCTTTTTTCTAGTTTGACCTGACCAGACCAGACCATAAAATCAAAAACTTTCTTGTTCCCACAACATGCCAACACTCAGCCTTATGCTTGATTATCGGTTCGCGATTGGTTCCAGCCGCAAAAAAACAACCAATGTCAATTCCCGGTGTGAAATCTATGCGCATTGCATCCGGGCAAATCGTGATACTGTGTATTTATTACGCATGTGGACCTGGATAATTTCGAGCTTGCAGCTAACTCTCACATGGAATTATGAGTTTCTATCATTATATTTCCTTTCTTTTCAATATATTAGGTAACACTTTCTTCTAGAGCTAAATTAGACCTCTCCGTGGCATGCTCGTTGCTCTTCACTCAGGCAACAGTCCTGGTGTGGTCCGGACCCCGACTGAAGGATCCTTTCAGACAAAAGCTGATAGGACATTTTACCCATCAGGAAAAGAGAAACCCAAGGAGGTGAAACTATGCTTACCAAAAAATTCAAGACAGCAGTGCTTCTGGTAATGCTACTGGTATTGACTATACCCGTAGCTGTCAGTGCCAGTGCAGAGAAAACAGTCGATGGACAGATAGTGGGCTTGAACTATGCTACTCAGGGCCATCAATATTCCACCCAGATGATGCTGGTACACGCTCAATTTGAACCTGATTTTGTTTTGCTGATCAGCCCACAAAAGCACTATATGCTCCCCAACCTTCCGCGTGACGTCAAAGTCAAATACTTGGGCGAGGTGGTGAGAACCAAAGGGAAAATAGATGCCAAGGGGACTTCAATAATTGTGAACGAGCTCGAGGTCAAGAAAGGGAACACCTACCAGGTGGTCTGGTCGCAAAAGCTGCAGAAACAGACCATGTATGACCTGTACCAAGTTGAATAGAGCCAACCTGTCTGCGGGGGAGGCCCGGCTTGATGCCAGGCAAATCCCCCGCAGTGTGTCAGGGTATTGCAGTGATTCGACATCCAACTCGGATTTACCCAGGGAAGTTCCTGCCTTCTGAAGGCCTGAATCGCCAGCCCAGGAGATTGAATACACTATGACTAAGGCCCATCACAACACTTTGCCCATTGGAGCTGTGCTTGACGACAAGTGGGTGATCCTCGAGCTTATTGGCAGGGGCGGCATGGGCGAAGTGTATCGGGCATATCAACTAAATCTGAAGCGCGACATTGCCCTCAAGGTCATTTCTCAGGAGTGGCTGGAGTCTCTCGAAGACGAGCCCGAGGAAGTCGACAACGCCCTGCACCGCTTTCGGCGAGAAGTGCAGGCAATGGCACAGATTCGCCATGTGAACGTGGTGCAGGTATACGACCAGGGCACACTCATCATTAAAATGAATGATCATGATATCCCCATCGAATACATTGCCATGGAATACGTTCCCGGCGCAGACCTGCGCGCCACCATGCCCGAGCAAGGATTCTATCCCGACGAAGAGGCGGTAAGAAACTGGCTGCGAAACTACTTCCTGCCGGTTATCCGAGGGGTGCGGGCATTGCACCAGGCGGGCATAATTCACAGAGATTTGAAGCCGCACAATGTCCTGCTCGACGGCACAACTCCCAAAATCGTCGATCTCGGTCTAGCGCGCTCTTGCAAATTGGAGCCAGTGACCAGATCCATGGATGTGAAGGGTACACCACCCTATATGTCTCCAGAGCAATTTTACGATTTTGGCAGAGTGGACGAACGGGCAGACATCTATGCTCTTGGCAAAATTCTCTACGAAGCAGTAGACGGCAAAATTCCTCACGGCGCGACTCCCTTTCAGAAAGCAACGCTGGCAAATACCAAGACGGCCTTCTTTGAAAAACTGGACCGGATCATTCAGAAGACCACGGAACCAGACAAGAAACTGAGAATTGCCTCTGCCGCAGAACTGCAAGAGGTTATCCTGCAGTTAACTGGACACACCCGGGAAGTGCAGCCCTCGAGCAAGAAGAAGCCAACAGGACCACGAAGCCGGAGAAGCCTTCTGACCCTAGCAGTGGTTTTGTTGTTTATTGCCATCGGCAGCATATTGACTTTTTCACTGCTGACGGGAGGCCGAAAAACGGGCCCTCCTATTGGGCCTTCTGCTCCAGAGGCAAATCCTGGACAGGAAACAGTGCTTGAGGAGGAAAGCAAACCTGGTTCTCTGCCGCCAAATGCCTCTCTAGCTGCGGAAATACTCGAGGGAAAAGACGGCGTAAAAATGAGGTTGATACCAGCCGGCAAGGTAGAGCTCCCAGCACAACTCTGGCTGCAGGCAGGAACACGGCGGGAAGTCGACTCCTTCTATCTGGACGAAACGCAGGTAACGAACCACCAGTATGTTGAATTCCTCAACCGGCACGCATTGCCGGGCCTCAAAGTAGACGGAGGAGTAGTGCGGGATGACAGCGGCAACATCTGGATGTTTCTTGGTGAGGTGCTCGAGGGCTATGAACCCATTGTATTCAAAGACGGCAAGTTTCGCATCAAGAATTCAGCTCATGCTGCCTGTCCTGTTCTCCGAGTTACAGCTTATGGCGCCCAGGCCTACGTCAGGTTTTATGGGGAACGGCTACCTACAGAGAGCGAGTGGCTCCTGGCACTGGGGAAAGGATCAATAGATGGTGGAAACCCCAAAAAGGTTTCCTCTGAGGAAAGCAGAACAATGGAAATGGACATGGCCCGGATGCATGAAGGCATGTATGGCCAGGGGCAAGCAGCTGACCAGTACCGCAAGCCCCGGCTGCCCTTTCCTTTTCCGGTAATGCTTTTCAAACCAAATCAGTATGGCATTCGCGGCTTGAATGAGAGTGTAGGAGAGTGGGCTATTCGCACCTGGAAAGGCACCTCGAAACAAGGCAAAGTGTCCTGGCAATTTGTTGTTCTAGGAGGGGTTCCCAGGGCAACTGCTGCAGAGACAACCTCTCCCACAATAGTGCCGCGCCACCCATGGGAAGCATTCGAAGAGGTTGGCTTCCGCGGAGCCCTCAGCCTGACTGGACAGAGATGACAGTTCTTACTGTTTCTTGAGGACAACCAGGGTAATATCATCTGTTTGTGGGGATTTTCCCCGAAAACGAGAGAGTTCGTCGATGATGGCCTGCACCAATTCCTGAGCAGTGCTCTCTTTGTGTCTGCGGATGATTGCACGCAGCCGCGCTTTGCCGTACATCTCACCTTCCGAATTCTCTGTTTCCCAGATGCCATCAGTGCCAATCAGGATAATCTGAGAGGTGTGCCAGTCAGCGTAGCTGTTCTCCTGAAAAGACCACTCCTCGTCAATTCCCAGGGCAATGCCGTCGCCTCGCAGCTCAACAAATGAATCAGCAGCCGGATCATACAACAGTGCCGGCTCATGTCCAGCTCTCACCCACTCCAATTCAGAATTTTCTGGATCGATTGCTGTAAAAAACAGGGTCATAAAATTCCCGGAGGCAGAAGTATCGAGAGCAAGAAGTCGGTTAACATCTGTTACCAGCTGCCCAAGTCTGCCACCCTGAGCCACTCTGCTGCGCAACAGTGCCCTCACCGTGGTCATGAGAAGAGCGGCTGAGACGCCGTGGCCTGCCACATCGCCCACAGTTACTCCCAGCCGGCCATTGCTTAGGGGCGAGAATTCCAGAAAATCATAGTAGTCTCCACCTGTTTCATCACAATAGATGCTCGTGCCCGCAATATCCACACCCTTTACTTGTGGTGCTGTAGCAGGCAGAAGATTCTGCTGCACCTCCATGGCAAGAGTAAGTGCTTCCTTCAAGCGCAACCGCTCCTCAAGATGAACAACCATGGTATTGAAATTCCGTATGAGCTGGCCTACTTCGTCATCTGCCCGGACACTGGGCAGTGAGCTGAAATCATTATGTGCTATTCTGTCGGCCGCCTCAGATACCTCTTTGATTGAAAGAATGGGCTTTCTCGTTACCCAGCGGATCAACAATAGAATAGCCAGAATGAAAACCGAGCCCGTGAGGGTATAGTAGGTTCTGAAGCGCACTATGGGCTCAAGGATTTTGTCCCCAGGAGCTATCAGGACGATGCTCCATGGGGCTTTCTCCAGTCTGTAGAATCCGCTTACCTCGTCAGGAGGGTGCCCTTTGCCGAAAACAGTGCCCCAGGATTTTTCTTTCATTGCGCTGAGGGTCGCCAGTTCTAACAAACTCTTGTTCTCTCCGAGAAACTTGCGAGTGTGGTCAGTACACATGAGCACCCTGCCAGTGTCATCCACCAGAAACGCCTGATTACTCTGCCACCAGCCTGCGGTCACCACATTCTTCACCAGATAGTCAAAACGCACAGTCACCTCGAGCTTTCCCACCAGGCGATCCCTGCTGTCGCTCAACTCTGAAATGATCGACACGGTTTCGTGCTGCACCAGAGAATCGAAGCGTGGCGGGGTTATCTCCTTTACCCAGCCCCGGTGAAAACGCATCATCATTGGCCATTTCCCGCGAGTCTCTTTCTCAGAAGCTGACGGCAGGGTATCTGACTCCTTCCCCGTCATACGTCCCCGGCGACTCATTCTCCATTGGCTGCCTTGAGCAGAACCCGAGGTCATGTGGGACTGGCTTCCTTCTGTGGTCAGGGCAACTCGGGCCACTCCCTCGAGCCCTTGCAACTGTTCCAGGATCCAGCTCTGAATGGCACTATTATCCGGTATGCCGCCTGTTTTATGGAAAAGATCGAGCAATTCCCTGGGACGGTCCAAACGCATGTCCACATCATGCGCTGCCCGCTGCAGCTTGAGGATGGCAGCTTCCTGCCATTCTGCAAACAGAATGTTTCTGGCATACAGAAAGCCCACTATTCCCATTGCCACCAGAAGCAATGTTACCGGCAGCAGCAGGAAAAATAGAAGTCTCTGCTGCAAACTTCTTGTCCTGATCAACAGGTTGCTCCTTGGTTTTTTGGTATCGTCATTAGAGAGCAGTTCCTGTAGGGCTTTGACATCTTGGTGAGGCATCGGAGCAAGATGCCGCTCCTACCGGAGCCTTGCTGATAACTGATAACGGTTGATGGCAAAATGAAAGTGCACCCCTTTCACCGCCCGATTGCTGGCGGCTAACCTTCAGGCTGAACCAGCGGCCAGTATTACAATGGCGCCATGGCGCAATTGCTTGTCGAAATAGCTATCAACACAGGACAACGCAGGCTAAAGTCTGCGGCTACCAACATATTGCCAACACCTCTACTGATGACTGATAACTCCTCAATTGATCCCATATTCCTTGAGCTTCAGCTGCAGGGTTCGCCTGCTGATGCCGAGAATTCTGGCGGCGTGAGTCCGGTTGCCGCCAGTCTCTTCCAGAGTGCGCAGTATCATCTGTTTTTCCATTTCTTTCAGTGACTTGCCTGTACGCAAATTCACCGCAGCTTCCTGGTACTCTTTATCCAGCACTCTGAGATTGTCAGGAAGTTCCGTTGGTGTAACCGTGTCGCCCCTGGCCATGATCACCGCCCGCTCCACCACGTTTTCCAGTTCCCGTACATTCCCTGGCCAATTGTGCCGCATGAGGATATCCAGAGCCCTGGGACTGAAGCCTTTGATGTGACGCCGGTTTTTTTCGGCGTACTGTTTGAGAAAAAAATCTGCCAGCAAAGGAATATCATCGCGGCGATCCCGCAGAGGCGGCACGCTCAGCGTCACTACATTGAGCCGAAAATAGAGATCTTCCCTGAAGCGCCCCTGTTCTATTTCTGACTGGAGATTCTTGTTGGTGGCGGCAATTACCCTGACATCCACTTTTATGGTGCGGCTGCTGCCCAGGGCTTCTACTTCCCGCTCCTGGAGGACCCGAAGGATCTTGGCCTGGGTAGCGGCCGCCATCTCGCCGATTTCATCCAGGAAAATGGAGCCGCGGTGAGCGAGCTGAAATCGGCCCTGCCTGCGGGATACGGCTCCAGTAAAGGCGCCTTTCTCATGGCCGAAGAGTTCACTTTCCAGCAGAGTTTCCGGCAGGGCAGCACAGTTCACCTTGACAAAAGGGTTGTCCCGGCGAGGGCTGTTCTGATGGATGGCATTGGCAATGAGTTCTTTGCCGGTGCCGCTTTCCCCCACAATGAGCACAGTGGCTTCGGTCGGCGCCACCAGGGCCATGGTATCGAAGAGTTTTTTCATGGACTCACTGCGGGCAATGATATTGCTAAAGTCGAAGCGATCATCCAGCCGTTCTTTCAGAAAAATGTTTTCCTGCTCCAGCTGTCGATGCCGCAGGGCCTTGCCTACCAGAATCTTGAGCTCATCTATATCGAGAGGCTTGGTCAGATAATCATAGGCGCCTGATTTGAGGGCGTCTATGGCGGTATTCACCGAGGCATAGGCAGTCATGATTATGATTGGAATACCTGGACTGAGTTCCTTGATCTTTCGCAGCGCCTCGATGCCGTCGACTTTGCTCATGCGAATATCCAGGAGAATAAGATCGTAGAAACGCTGCTCCACTGCACCTATGGCGGTCTGACCATCGTCGGCCTGCTCCACCTCATACCCCTCGACGCTGAGCACTGTCTCCAGCATGTGCCTATGGGCTGCCTCGTCATCTACTACCAGTATTCTTGCTTTCATCTGTTCTCCAGCTCTGCTCGTCGAGCATACTGCCCGTCACCTTCTGGCACGGGATTCCGGTTTCTCTCAGTCTCTCTCACCTCGCCACCCTGCCGGGCTGTCCTCAGGCCGTCTTCCTTTTGTCTTTCAGGTCAGTAATATCCGTTGGGATGACCATAGTGAACCTGCTGCCTCTATCACTGCCTGGCAGCGGGCTTTCCACCCTGATTTCACCCTGGTGATTCTCCACTATCTTGTGCACAATGGCCAGACCCAGGCCAGTGCCTTTGTCCTTGCTGCTATAGAAAGGATCGAAAATCTTTTCCCGGTCGGCAGCGGCAATTCCCTGGCCATTGTCTTCCACCCACAAATGCAATCTGGAGGTGGGCTGCTCGAGGCGTGCTCCCACCCGAACTGTTCCCTTTTCTCCAATAGCCTGAATAGCATTGAGAAGAAGGTTAAGAAGCGCCTGGGTCAGCTGGCCCTCATCCACATATATCTCTCCCATGCCGGCAGACACCTCCACCTCGAGCTGCACCTCTCTGGCTTCGGCGTCAGCCTGCACCAGGCGCACGCTGTGCTTCACGAGCTCTTGCAGATCAGTTGGCAGAAGTTCTGGTTCAAGGGGACTGGCAAACGTGAGCAGATCTGAGACCACTCTGTTGATCCGATCCACCTCTCTTATAATGGTATCGGCATACTCCTGCGCCTGGAGGTCGTCTGCAAGGGAGTGTTTGAGAAAATGGGCAAAACCTCGCACCGAACTGAGGGGATTGCGTATCTCGTGCGCTATCCCTGCAGCCAGCTTGCCGGTAGCTGCCAGCTTTG
>JAFDGZ010000068.1 GCA_019309045.1 Deltaproteobacteria bacterium
CGGCTTGATTCGAGCCAGCCCTGGAATGAAGGGTTCCTCTTGGAGAGGTGTTCGAACAACCCAGCCACTATGGTTTACTTCGATGGACGGACAGGATAATATAGTAAACAAAAATGGAGGATTCATAACCCATGGCGGCCCACACCAGCAGAGACACTGTCTGCTCCCTGTATGAGTTTATTCAAGCGCATCTCTACTTTAATCGTCAGGACATCCAGGTGAATGGCCTGCGAGCCAATTCCACTCTCCTGTTTACCCTTTTCACTGCCCTCCTGGGTGGCAAGGCACTGATTATTGGCGAACCCGGCCTGGGCAAAACTACCGCAGCTGAATATGTAGGCTCACTTTTTTACCGGCTGCCGGTGGGCACTCTGTGGGCAAGCGAAGTTTCTGGACATCCAGAGCAGACTGAGGAAAAAATAGTTGGCAGGCCTGATCTGGGAAAACTGAATCAGGGCCAGGAAGTGGTAGTTTGGTCCAATTTTGTCCAGCTGCCCATCAAAATAGTGGATGAAATAAATAGACTGCCAGAAACCAAACAGAGCATGATTCTCGACGGCGTGGACAGGGGTAATTGGGAGTATCTCAACGAAATGATCATCAATGAAGAATACTGTCTTTTTGCCACTGCCAATTATCAGGACCAGGGAACCAATACAATTATCGCCCCCATGCTCGACCGGTTCGATGTAACAGTAGAATCTCGTTACCCGGGTCCGAGCTATGCCTACCTGATCAGCCAGAAACAAGAAAAAGAAGAAATTCTCCGGCATCCAGAGCTCGAAGTGAAGCTCCAGCAAGTACTGCGATCGCAACTCGACCAGGAAGAGAAAAGGCAAAAAATGGCTGCCCTTGCCGGTGAGTTTGCAGCACACCTGAAAGATGTCTATGACTTGCCTACTCTAGATGAGGCTGCCAGACAACAGCTGAGAACACAGATTCAGCAGATGCCGCTGGACCAGGATGCCAACGCCTACATGCGTATGCTTCTGGCTGAACTCTCTTTCTGTGAGCGGCACGGCCAGAAGCGCTCCAGCGAGATCTGTGAAGAAGGCTGCCATTATACAGGCTATTTGTGCCACCGCCTGCGCAATTGTGCTTCCAACCGGCTGCCTGTTTCACTTAGCAACTACGCCCGCGCCCTGGCATGGTTTCAAGGGCTTGCTTCAGCCAGTCTCGAACAGGTTCGGACGGTGGCCCCTTATTGTATTGCTCATAGATTGCAGTGGACTGAAGCCCATATTGCCAGCCGTCAGAAAGATCGGCGTCAAGATCCGCTGCACATTCATCTCGCGCGCCAGGCATGCCTGGAAGTGTATCAGCGCTACACTGAGCAGGCTGACCATGTAAAAGAGGCCCTGGCGAGAGCCTATCAGGTGTTTCAAGGCAATAAGGTAGAACCCCTCAGCGGAGACCACCCGATTTATGCTGAGATCCGCAAAGACCTCTACTGGGAGGACTAGGTGATCAACCCCTTTGAAGATTTCAAGGATTTCCAAATAACGGAAAAAACACTTCCTCTGGACAGCCTGGTTGCCGCCCATGACAGGGTGATGGCCGAGTTGATATCCGGCTATGGAAAACTTGTAGAGCAGGAACTCAAGAGCCTCGTCTGGTTTGTGGAGCACAACAGGGTCATTGAAGCTTACAAGTCAGCCTGCCAGGTGGTGCGAGAACTTGATTTCGACGCGCACAGTATTGAAGAATTCTGTCATCGACTCGACAGCGGCAGTGAAATGCCTTACCTCATTGCCGGTCCGGCAGGAATTTACGTGTCTGCCCTCTGCAATACTGCGGCTGAGGATACCATTGTCCTAGAACTCGGCAGCATGCAGAGGCAAATCCACTTCTTGGGGTATCGGCTCCCCTATGGCAAGAAATTACGCATTGAAGGCGACGCAGGCAATTTCGTGGGCGCAGCTTTGCAGGGAGGCGACCTAACGGTGAACGGTTCTGCTGGTGACTGGACCGGAGCTGGTATGGTCGACGGCAAGATCACCATAGTCAAGCAATGCGGGCGCTCCACTGGTGAATGGATGCAAGGCGGCGAGATCTGGGTAGGTGGCCACATCAGGGGACTGGGGCGCTCAGTCTCGGGGATGATTTATCAGCAAGGTGAAGCCCTGATCGGTTGATGGACATGATAGATTTGCAAGAGTTGCCAACTTCGGAGGCCGAGACGCTGCACAAGAGTCTCGCCCTGCTCTGGCCGCAGGTTAGGCGCCGGCATCTCTATCCTGAACTTCCCTTCCCTAAACTGGAAAGAAGCGACTCCAGGGCTGCACTCGAGATCCGCGACAAGCAGATTGTTCTCAACCTGGATTATGCCCTGGCCATGTCGAGCAAACTGCCCGTGGAAACAGTGCTCTCCGGTCTGCTCGATCACGCCATAAGCCACTACACCTGCTGTCCGTGGGATCTCAACACGCACCTGCGGCTTTACGCGACCGCCAAAGAACTCCTGGGCAAAGCAGATCTGGCCAACACTGTCACTGATCTTTTTATGGACGTGGTGGCTGATACCCATGCAGTAAAGCAGAGAGGAAGCTGTCTGCCTGAACTCTATAGATTTTCCAGTCGCAATGACGTGGAAGAGCTGGTCTGTGCCCTTTATGAAAAGATCTGGGGTGTGGAGCTCGATGCGCGCCAACATCCAGAGGAGGTAGCCCGCCTCAGCACCATTCCCTACCTGGACAAGCAAAAATGGCGGCAGAGTCTGAGGCGCTTCATCCGCGGCATCCGGCCATTTCTTGAAAGAGCACAGGAGAGTCTAACCAGTGAAGCCGTACGCATGGGAAGCCACAGCTTCGGCCGCTATAACCAGGAAGAAATCGAGCAGGCCCTCCGGCAATTTGCTCTAGAGGCTCGCTCGCCGGAACAATTTGCCGACATTTTTGAAGACCTCCAGGATCAGCTGCAGAAAGGTGATCCCGCAAGCAAAGCCGGCATGGGCTTTGGCAAAGGCTGCCCTGTGGACGCCAACTGGCTTTACTACATGAAGCTTGCAGAAAACTTTTCTTTACCCGTGAAAAAGCTGCCGTTCAAGGATGCCGGCTCTCTGCATCCTCACTCCCACCGCCCCTGGGAGGTGGGGCAGCCGATCCGTGATGTGGATCCCTGGTCTAGCTTTGGCAAATATCTGCCAGGCCTCACCCAGGTGTGGGAACGGCGAAGCGGGCAAGTGTTTGCCCGGGAGGAGAGGACTCCCGACTGTCTTGTGCTCATCGACTCTTCTGGCAGCATGGTAGATCCACGCAGCCAGATATCGTATGCGGTTCTGGGCGGCGGCTGTGCCGCGGATTCTTATTTGCGCCACAAGGCAAAGGTTGCCGTGTATAATTTCAGCGATGCAGCTGCCGGCGCCAAAGAATTCCTCCCCTTCAGCAGCAGCCGCTTTCTCATTTACCGGGTGCTCTGCCGTTACTTCGGCGGGGGTACTGTGCTGAATCTCGACGACTTATCAGATATTATTGCCAACCCGGATGTGGATATTTTCATGATAACCGATATGCAGATTACTAATCTGGACAGGACCATAGCCAGGCTGTCTAGGCTTAAAAACAGGGTCACTGCTGTACATATCGGCAGAAAGAGTGGGGCCCTGCGATTTGTCAGGGCTGCTGTCCACAACCACAACATCTCCGTGTTTGGCGTGGAAAAGGCAAGCGATATCCCACGGATCGTGCTTGGCAGTGTTCGATCCTACCTCAGTCATGCCACCTAGCATTACCTGACCTGTGCCCCTCAACAGGAGACAGTTTGCAGTCTCTGCAAGGCAGGCGCCGTGCTGTCATGAAAGTAGCAATCATCTCAGATATCCATTCTAACCTGGAAGCATTCAGAGCAGTGCTCGAGGATATCAACAAAGAGGGAGAGGTAACCACAGTTGTGCAGCTAGGAGATGTGGTTGGCTACAATGCCAGCCCCAGCGAATGCGTGGAGGTAGTAAGAAACAGGCGTATTATAAGCATACAAGGCAACCATGACCGGGCGGTTGCGCAAAGCAAATATGCAGAAAGTTTCAACATATTAGCGCATCAAGCGCTTCGGTGGTCTGCCAAAGAATTGGACTCCGGCCAGCGTCGCTTTCTTCGAAACCTGCCTCACACCAGGGTGCTCTGGGGAAGGTACCTTCTCTTTCATGGAGCTCCGGAAAATCCTGACGCCTACATCTACTACCTTCATCAAGCAAAAAGGGCCTTCAATTACATGCGCAAGAAAACCCCCGGCACACGGTTGGCTTTTTTTGGCCATACACATCGTCGGGCAGTTTGGCAGCGAGATATACGAGGCAAGGTGGCCACTGTGTCCTTTGATCACGAGAATCTAGTTCTCGATCCGGAATGCATGTATCTTGTCAATCCTGGGAGTGTTGGCCAGCCAAGGGGAAGGGAATGGAGGGCTTCATACCTGCTGTTTTCCACAGAGCCGGAAACTATCCGCTTCAAATCAGTAGCCTACGATGTCCAGCAGGCTCAAAAAAAGATTCGAGAAGCTGACTTGCCGGAATATCTGGCTGAAAGGTTGGCAAATGGGATTTAGGCAAGCATGCACCACCACACGCCTCTGGAGGGTATCTGTTAAGATGCAGTTGTTGAGAAAAAAAGAGCAAAAATGGGGGGAGCCATGACTGAGGGTCTTTACAAGGAGTGCAAACTTAAAGATGGAACCCGGGTGCTGTTGAGACCTTTGGTTGCAGAAGATCAGGAGAAGCTCATTGCCTTTTTCCAATCACTGCCGGAAGAGGAGCGAATTTTTCTGAGGCACGATGTGGCTGACGTCAATGTCATAAAATCTTGGACTGAAGAGATCGACTACAGCAGAAACTACCCGCTGCTCGCCTTTGTAGATGACAAGATAGTGGGGGATGTTACGCTGCATAGAATTCCCTATGGTTGGAAACGCCACATGGGTACCGTTCGGGTGGTTGTTGCACCCGAATACCACAACAAGGGTCTGGGCACCCTCCTCATCAATGAGATCGTCGAACTGGCGGCCGAGTTTGGCCTGGAAAAATTATGGGCCGAACTGCCCCTCTCCTCCCCCGCAGCAATTGCAGTTTTTCGCAAAGCCGGCTTCTCGAGCAAAGCTGTAATCGAGGGTCTGGTGAAAGACCTCCACGGCCGCAACACCGATGTGGTTATAATGGTGTGTGATGTGGGGACTCAATACGACCGTTAGTCATTTTCTTATTTGCGGGGCGTTGGCAGGGCAAGTTTGAAAATCAGAATAAAGGCTATACCAAGGATGCCAATGAGACCCATTTTCCGAACGCTTTGCAGGTCTGCAGTACCCGTGAGGTAGCGAACAAGGGCGTACCTGGGATCGAGGTCGAATGATTTGTTGAAATCTGCTGTAGATAAATCATCACGTCCCAGGGCGACGTATGCCTTGGCCCGCGTGTTGTAAGCTGTGGCAAGCGTACGTTCATCGCGGTCAAGCTTTATGGCTATGGTGGAATCACTGACGGCTGACTGTAGCATACCCTTGAGACGGTAAGCTTCTGCGCGGCTACCATAGGCGCTCGCCAGAGACGGATCCAGTTCGATAGCCTGACTGAAGTCCGCTATTGCCACATCCAGATTCCCTTTCTTCAACAGGCAGACACCTCTCATTCGGTAACCTTCTGCTTTTTTGGGTTGCAGCTCTATTAGCCGACTATAGTCCTGAATAGCCAGATCATAGCGCTCCTGAAAATAATAATGAATAGCCCGATCCTCATAGGCAGAAGCGTAATTGGGGTCCAGGGCCAGTGCCCTGGTGAAAAGTTCAATTCGTTTGTTGGCAAGAGAACTTTGCAAGCCAAGCTTGTAGTAAAAGTTGGCATTCTGAGCAAAGCTCACAGATGCCGTCATCAGGAGATATGCTGTCAGAATCACTATCTTTTTCATCATGTACATCCTTTCCAGCCGCTGCCGCCAGCCCTGGCGGCATGTTTTCCTAGTAAAAAGGGAGATAATGCCTGCAGCCGCCGTTGTCAATAGGAAGAGCAAACAGGACGACCCGCAACATGCAGCATGGTTGTGCTGTTGACTCGAGGGGATCTCCCGGGGGATTGGGCCCAGGCCGGCCCGGGTGGCGCCGCCATTGCCCACGCGAGCCACTACTTATCCACAGCATAGATTTTCGAAAGGGCCTCCTGCAAAGCAGAGGCATCTGGAAATCGTTTGCCAGGATCCTTTTGCAGGCAGTGGAGTATGATGGCCTCGAGCTCAGCTGGCAGGCCGGGAACTATCTCTCGCGGTGGCAGCGGCTCTCTCTCGAGGATCATATCCGTCATGGTCTTCTCATTGTCACCATAGAAGGGCAGGCACTCAGTGTAAAGGATATACATGAGCACACCAATAGCCCAGACATCACTGGCAACCTGACTCCTGCCCATGATCTGTTCGGGGGCCATGTAAGGCCTGGAGCCAACCAGAGTACTGCTCATATCTTCGTCACCCAACTCTTTGGCAACGCCATAGTCGAGCAGCTTGAGAATTCCATCCTTGCGAATGATGATATTCTCTGGCTTGATATCTCTATGCACGATGCGTCTCTTGTGGGCATAGGCTGTTATGTCCACCAGCTGCCGGATGATGCTTTCTATCTCCTCTGTCTCCAGTGGACGTTCCATAAGAATTCTCAGGGTTTCCCCTTGCACATACTCTTGCACCAAGATCACCCTGCCCCGTTCTTCGAGCACTTCGATGATCTTGACAGCACTGGGATGGTCTTGCAAACGCTCACAGATTGATGCTTCCTTGCGAAACTGAGCATTGAGTTTAGTGCTTCGCGGAATTTTCACTACAAAAAAAGGTGGACTCCCCCGGCGCTCAATATCTCTGACTTTCCAGATTTCGCTGAAACTGCCGAAACCCAGACGCTTTATTTTTTCGTAGCGGCCGCCGATCAATTCAGTGGTCTTGATTACTGAAAGCAGATCTCCGCCCATGGGCGCCACTTTAGGACCAAAATATTTCCAGAGTCGAGTGAAAAAGCCTTGCCTGCCATTGTCCTCCTCAAGAGCAGTGCCGTGGCCTACCTCAGAAGAAAGTGTTGACACGTCGACATTATAGCCCTCATAGCCGACAATAGCGCCCTTTTCGTCCCGGACCACCTTGCCGTTGAGCAAAATTGTTATTTGTTGGCCGTCTTTCCGTTTGAAGGCCACCCTAAAGTTTTCTATAAATCCCTCTTTTTCAATTATTTCCTGAAATCGCGCCCGATCGTCGGGATCGCAGTAGAGATCCTTTGGCAGATCCAGATTCAGCAGTTCCTCTTTGCTTTCATAGCCGAGCATTTGCACCAGGGTGTCGTTCATGTCAAGAAAACGACCCTCCCGAGTGCTGATGAAAAGACCATGCTGTTCTCCTTCGAATAGTTCATGATATCTGGTGAGAATGTCTTGACGGAGACGTTGTTGCTGGCGCAGCCTTGCCAGCACGCCCACTCGAGCCAGAACCGTCTCGGAATCAAATGGCTTCACCAGATAGTCTGCCGCTCCCATAGCCAGTCCCTGGGCTACATATTCTTCGTCAAATTTTTCCAGCAGCAGCACTACGGGAAGATTACTGGTGGTACCCCGCTGCTGCAAACGCTTCAGTAGCTGCATACCTTTGAGCTTCTGGCTCTGGATGCCAAGGAGAACAACGTCGGGCAATTTTTCCTGAGCCAACTGTATGGCTGCATCACCTTCGGTGGCAATTGTGATGCTGTAATCGGCCCGGGCCAGGATTTTTGCGCACTGCTCCACGGCATCTGCCTGATCGTGAATTAGCAAAACTTGTCGTCGTCTCATGCGGCCTACCAAAGGGACCTCACGCTGCTCAATGTCACATGCAGCAGCATCTGTTGCGGCTTACGTTTGACAGGTGGGTTTATTTTATCATAAAGTGAAAAACTGCTGCAAAATAGGGAATCAGCAGAGTCGCCTCACACTGCAGCAGAAAAGCGACGCTGCCAGGCTATGAGACAGAAACGGAGATGGAGACTGCCATTGCAACAAATAGATTACAAGAAGAAGGGCAACAAGTTAATAATCAAACAGGAAGACCTCGACAAATATCTGGACAAGAAGCTTCAGGATCTGAGCAACCTTTTGAGCAATACCATTATCGCTGTCATAATTCTCAGCGTCATGGTGGTAATTCAGGTCTTCCGCGCCTCAGACATTTACCTCTATGGGCTCATTCTCCTGCCCCTGATTGCCAAAGGATTTGTTTACTCGCGCATAGAAGCGCATCTCCGCAAGAGCTTCAAGGAACTCCTCAGCCTTTGAGCAGGCAAGATTTTCTGCCTTGCTGCAGAATTGCAGCCTCGCTTCCTGTGCTGCCTCCCCATTGCCGGCATTCCTTTTCAGCCTGGCTTCCCCGCGGCCCGATCAACTATTGAGCCTCAAAAGGACTAGATGTCACTTTTGCTGATACTGCAAATCCTTGACACCCTGCCTGTTGCATTGCTACTCTCCTTACGAAGAGCATCAGATGAGCAACACGGAGGAGATTGACGTACAGGCGGCTCCTTTATTCTTATGGGAGCGCCACCTTGGTGCAACGTAGATGAGTGTGAGCGCATCTCATTGTCGCGGCTAGAGAGCCGCTCCTACAATTTGTTTCAATATGTGCCTGAGGCCCCGCAGGCGACAATCGCTAAAGGGAGTATTTGCCCTGGAGGAGACGTGCCCTTAAGTAGTCTGAACCCTGAAGAGATACTCTATTATTGCGTGGCCATCCTTGCCATTGTCTCTTTTGGCTCGGGATTCACTCGGTTTTTTGCTCTGAGTTTCGCCCATCCACCTCCGGAAGACGATGTGGTTCTCGACTTCAATCCTTTCACGAATCTGGATATCGTAGGAACAATCGTACTCCTGCTCGGGGGCTTTGGCTGGGGCCGACAGTTGGATGACAGCAAAGTACGCTTCAAGAAGCAAAAACTGGGTTGGCTCATTATCTCCCTGATTACACCTTTTGCCAGTCTGGTGCTGGCGCTCACCGCTTCATATGTCAAATATTTTCTCTGGAGCGACCGAGTGGTCGACGTCTTGCTGAACTTGAGTGTGGCAGTCACTGCCTATCATATCGTACCCATACCGCCTCTGACAGGATCACGCCTCATTTACTTGCTGCTGCCTTCTGAAAAGGCCTGGAGGGTTTACACCAGAACCGGCCCTTTTCTCATCCTGGCTCTGGTACTGCTCGACCGCTTTGCCGGCTTCGGCCTACTGCGACAGCTGGTCAGTCCCATAGTAGCAGGGCTGGGACGATTTGTAGCTTACTAGCCTCGACTCCACCTCAAAGAGAGTATTGTCATGCGAGTTATACTGTTCTACGCACCGACTTTCTGGTTCAAGACATTCAAGAAGGTTCTGGTAGAGGCGGCTGAGCAGGAAGCCGAGGCCGAGTGCCATGAGGCCGTGGTGGTCTTCTACCAGGCCGAAGCTGACGACCAGCAACGACAGGCCAAGGTGCTCACCAAGCTGATAAAGAATATCAAGTGGTTGGCCGGGAAATTTCAGACGAAAACCATTGTGCTGCACTCATTCAACCACTTGTCAAGCAGCAAAGCCCCGCCTCAATTTGCCGAAATGCTCACAGAGGCTGCCAAACAACGGCTGGAGCAGAGCGGCTATCAAGTAACCGTAACCCCTTTTGGCTATCTCAACGAGTGGCGGATTCATGTGGCAGGTGACTCTCTGGCTAAAGTGTACAAGGAACTCTAGTTTATGAATCACCTTTTGGCGCAACTGCGAACGGCAGTCTATCGTAACATGGTCTGAACGGTGAAGAAAATCCGTCCCCTGGTGGCCAGCCTCGTTGTGTTATTCGCATTCATGGGGATCTTTATGATCAGTGGATTTATTGACAGGTTTATTTTTTTTCCAGAGCGAACACTTGTTGGCACTCCCGGCAATCTGGGGCTTCCCTACGAAGACAGCTGGTTCTCGAGCAGTGATGGAGTCCGTTTGCACGGCTGGTTTGTGCCGTCAGGGCCGGGCGACCGTATTGTTCTTTTCTGTCACGGCAATGCTGGCAACATTTCACATCGACTGGACAATATTCACAAACTTTATGATCTGGGTGTCAGCGTGTTCATATTCGACTATCGCGGCTACGGCCGCAGCGAGGGAAAGATCAGCGAGGCAGGTTTCTACGCTGACGCTGAAGCTGCCTATCTAGAAGCCAGGGCGCGAGCAGACCGTTATGGCGGCAAGCTTTTTGTCTTTGGTCGCTCGCTGGGTGGCATTGCTGCAACTCATGTGGCCTCGAAGTATCCCTGTAACGGTCTTATTTTGGAATCTACCTTTACGAATCTGGGAGATATTGCCAGGGTTCACTATCCCCTGCCCTTTCTGAATCGCTGGTTGGGAGATAGATTGAATGCCGTAGCAAAAATTGCTGCAGTGAAAGCACCAATTCTTTTTTTCCATGGCGATCAGGACGCCATTGTGCCCATTCGTCTGGGTCGTCGACTCTTCGCTGCTGCTGGCGAGCCCAAGGAATTCGTTGTTCTTGCTGGAGCGGCTCACAATGATACCTACTTGGTGGGTGGCGAGGCTTATTTTAAAAAAATTTGTGATTTTTTCAACCGAGCAGCAGGATCAACTGGACATAATTAGATGATTTAGGATAAAAAATAAAGAGGAGCTCAGGCAATTTTGAGACACCTGTTAGGATGTCAAATCCAGCGAGGTGGACACAGGCGGAGGAAGAATCGGGAGAGGTATGCGGGCAGTTTCCCGGCAGGCAAAGCAATTAGACCGGGGCAAACTGCTGCAGAGCGGCCCACATATGGGAGTAGCATACAAAAGATAATAAGGAACTGTACCCTGCTCACTAGGCAGATTCTGAGCTAGACATCCTGAATCCCCAACCCAATATCCACGAGCTGCAATATTGCACGATCTCCCCATGGTAACATTCAGGTACTCCAGCTGAGCTCATTTATTGATGAAGTTGCAGGCGCCTGACGCCTTTACCAGAGGGTTCTCAACAAGCGTCCGACTTTTCTACAGCCAGTGGAGAAGGCCATGCCCCATAGAGTTCTTATTGCCGTAGACGGCAGTGACGGTTCAATGAAGGCAGTGGACTATGCTGGAGAGATGTTCTCTGGTCGTGATGATGCCTTGCTGGTACTTTTTTGTGTTTTGCCGGCGACGTCGAGACTGTTGCTGTCCAAAGAAGAAGTGGCCACAGTGGAGGCTAGCAAAGACGATCGTCCAGATCTTGCGGGAGTCTACTGGAAACCAGAAGACGAAAAGAAAATCAATATACATTTTGCTCAAGCTACGAGAGCGCTCCTGGCGCAGGGAGTTGATGCCAGGCTCATAACTGCCAAGTTCAAGGTAAAATCAGGTGACGTTGCCGAGGCCATTATCGATGAAGCGCGTGCGGGTCGATACCGTACTCTCATTCTTGGCCGCAGGGGGCTATCCCGCATCAAAGAGTTCTTCATGGGAAGTGTGTCAAAAAAGGTGGTAGGAGAGGCCCGCGGTTTTGCTGTCTGGGTAGTTGACTGAGGCACCAATGGCATCCTTTCGAGGTAAACGTGAACATCGTTGACAGCCATATTCATTGTGGAGTGCAGAACGTGAACCTGCCTTTCGAGACGGTCAGATCGCTTCTTTCTGAGGCGGGCATCTCATCTGCCTGTTTGTTCGCTCCTGTCGAGGACGTTTATGACAGATACGATTATTACTTTCAGGATAGCGAGGAATGGCAGCAGACCAGGCGTCGGGCCAATCAATATGTAATCGACATTGCTACTCACAACAAAGGAATATTTCCCTACCTTTTTGTCTGGAACGACTTTGCTGTGGATGAACTGGAAAAACCTTACTGCGGCATCAAATGGCACCGGCACCCCAATGAACCTTGTTATCACTATGATTCCCCGGGTTGCGTCCAAATGATCGAGGAAATCACCAAACGGCGGCTCCCAGTGGTGTTCGAGGAGTCTTTTGCCAATACCTGTCGCTTTGTTTCGGAACTGGCTGCAGGGGCAGTAATTATCATTCCGCACCTGGGCAGCTTGAATGGCTCTTACCAGCTGCTCGACAAAGAAGGCATCTGGCAGCGGCCTCATGTATATGCCGATTCTGCACTTGCTCAACCCATACATCTTGCTCACTTTATCAAGAAATACGGGGCTGATCGGCTTCTCTTTGGCAGCGATTTTCCGTTCAGCACACCAGCCATGGAACTTCGCAAGATTGAGCAACTGGGCCTCAATAGTGCAGACATGGAAAAGGTGGTGGGCGGCAATGTAATCAGACTGTTGGCAGCCATCAATTAGCTGAGACGAGGACCATCTACAGGAGGAGGCAACAGCGAATAATCAGCAGCTTCACTAATTACGAAAAACCCTACATATTGACATCTTCTAACAAGTAGTTAGATTATTTGGTGAAAAGTACAGCTTTATTCAGGGGGTTGTAGGTGAAGCCTGCTATAGCAAGTATCCCAAAATGGACGGAAAAAACTGCCCAGGCAGTCAAAAAGATATGTTTGGAAAAGAACGCTCCCTGTGTGGGGTTTGCTCTGGTCTTTTTTGATCCGGTTGCAGAGCAGCAACAGCGCTGGAGCTATGTAATAGAACTTGCTTTCGATCCTCACAATCCACCCACAGAAGAAGAACGCCAGAAAGTTGCTGCCACATTTGAGTTCATCTGCGAAGGAATCAAGAGACTGCTGGGTGGAGAATTTGCTGCCAACGGGGATGATCGTTCTGCAACACCGCCAACTCTCCATTGAGGGATCGCTGCTCTGGGCCGGGCCAAGGTATGGACTCCTCTGTAAAGCAGACCAGCACGGGAGCTGGCCAGGCAGCTGGTGGTGAACTTTTTCAAGGAGGGTGTTGTCTAAAGATATACCTTCGACTGATAGTTTTCTGATTTTCTGGAGGAAGAGGTGGAGGAAATCAACAACAAAGAAACAAACAGCAGCTGGGGTCTTACCAATCTCGACAAGGAAGGCGCCGCAACACTCGATGTTGCCTCTTTGGGGACACAGCATCTTAGGGCTAGATCTGAAGATGGGAGCAACGCCCTGTCCTATCTGGACAAGTGGCAGCAGGAACTTCAGGTGATCGAGCCGGACTCATCCCTGTCTGCCGAGGAAGCAGAGGAAAACAATGGAGAGTCTCAGAAGGCAGAGGTCGAGCCAGAAGAAGAGTACGACGGTGATACGGGTAAAGCCTATTTCCGACAGATGGCGCAAATCCCCTTGTTGACGCAGGCAGAAGAAGTTGAGATTGCCAAACGCATCGAAGTCAATCAGGCAAAGATAGCTGAGATCATATTTCGACATCCCCATCTCATACAGCAGCTGAGCACCCGAGTAGAAGCGGCTCGGCTGGAAAGACTTGCCAGGCGCATGGCTAGTTTAGTGCACTCTGAACACGAACTGGAGAAGAAGAAAGCAAGCGGTTCTCAAAACGGCAATCTGGACAAGGAACGGGACCGCATCTTGCGGCAAAAACATATAATCTTCAGGAATCTCGATCTTGGTGACCGTCAGGTTCTCGAGCTCATCACGACGCTGCGTGAGCGCCTAGAACAGAAAAAATTGGCGGCTACAGAAGCGTCGCTGTTGTCCGCAGAAATGGCTACCAACCATCTGGAACGCGATCTACAAGAGATTCGCTCCGCTCAGGAAGAAGCAAGATATGCTCAGAAGCAGCTGGTGGAAGCCAACCTCCGTCTGGTTATCAGCATTGCTAGGAAATATACCAATCGTGGAGTGCCCCTGGGCGACTTGATTCAAGAAGGCAACATTGGACTGATGCGCGCCGTGGAAAAATTCGAATACCGCCGCGGCTACAAATTCAGCACCTATGCTAGCTGGTGGATCCGCCAGGCTGTCACACGTGCTATCCAGCAGCAGGCCAGGACCGTGCGGGTGCCAGTTCACATGCTCGATACCATAAACAGACTGAAACGGGTTTCGCAGGAGATGGCCAGATCTCTCGGTCGGCCGCCGAGGGCCGAAGAAATTGCCAAAGAGATGAACATTACGCTCGCCAAAGTGCGTAAACTGGTGGAGGTGGCCAGCCGAGCCCACACCATCTCGCTTGATACACCAGTGGGCGACGGCGACACCCAGCTGGGAAACTTTGTGCCGGACGGTGAAGCCGTGTCTCCAGAAAAAGCCTATGTGCAGACGAGCATGATAGAGCGGACACGCAGAGTACTGGCCACTCTGACACCCAGGGAAGAAAAAATCCTGCGGCGACGTTTTGGCATCGGTGAAGCAAGAAACTACACGCTTCAAGAAGTAGGAGAGGAATTTGGCGTAACCCGCGAGCGGGTCCGCCAGATAGAGGCAAAAGCACTTATGAAATTGCGGCGACGCACCAAGATGAAAGAAAATCTCGACCTGTTGGGAGACTAGCTGGCCAATTTACCCTGTGACAACGTGCAGAATGTTCTACAGCTGCACACGCTGCATGGATTTGCGCCGGGAGGTAAACAAAGAAAGGGCTCTTGCCGGCCCGGATGGCCGGCGTGAGCCCTTTCTTTGTATAGGTGTTGCTGTCCGCGGTGCGCCGCGCCCCTGGCGGCGCTGGTTATTTTCTAGTACATGTCTCCCATGCCACCGCCTCCGGGCGCTGCTGGAGCTGGCTCCTTTTCCTTGGGCTTTTCCGCCACCATGGCTTCGGTGGTGAGCAGCAGCGAGGCGACGCTCGCCGCATTCTGCAGGGCAAAACGCACCACCTTGGTGGGATCGATCACCCCTGCGGCGGTCAGATCCTCATATTCCTCGGTCTCCGCATTGAAGCCAAAGGCTCCCTGCTCGCCCTTGAGCCGCTCCACTACCACAGAACCCTCATAACCAGCATTGTTGGCAATCTGCCGCACCGGCTCCTCCAGGGACCGCTT
>JAFDGZ010000069.1 GCA_019309045.1 Deltaproteobacteria bacterium
ATCTCCTGATGATCCCCTGCTGCTGGAGATCGGTCGTCTGTTGCACAGTGAAAATGGTGTTGTACTCAAGGGGGTTCTAACCCATGCCGGCGGCTCATATCAGTGCAAATCAATGGATGACATTCGCGCCATGGCGGAAGCAGAGCGAGTTGCCGCAGTAAAGAGTGCCGAGGTACTGCGCAACCACGGCCTGCCATGTACCACTGTCAGCGTTGGTTCGACGCCCACGGCAACCTTTTCCACCGATCTGACAGGCGTCACCGAAGTACGAGCTGGTGTCTTCATGTTTTATGATCTGGTAATGGCAGGGTTGGGGGTTTGTGAGATTGAAGATATTGCTGTTTCCGTGCTGGCATCCGTTATTGGCCAGCAAAAACATAAGGGATGGGTGTTGATCGATGCAGGTTGGATGGCGCTCTCTCGCGACAGGGGAACGGCCAGCCAGACAGTCGATCAGGGATATGGCCTGGTATGTGACCCAAGAGGGAAGCTGGTGACTGATCTGCTTGTCTCGTCAACTACTCAGGAGCATGGCATAGTAACAGCTCGCAGCGAGAGGCATATTGATCTGGCAAAGTTCAAGGTGGGCAGCATGATCCGCATCCTGCCGAACCATGCCTGTGCCACAGCTGCCAAGCATGACCGCTACTACGTCGTAGACAGCGGCACTGAAATCCTCCATGTCTGGCAGCGCATAAACGGCTGGTAGCGTATGCGGAAAACCATGGCTCCAATCTCACCATTGAATATGAACTGTAGGAGTCCGGAACCAGCCTAGTGGGCAAGACTGTTGAAAACCTTTCTGTGGGCAGCTTCTCGCGCTGGGACCAGCAACCTTTTGTCCCGGGCTCTTGCTTCTCGGGCTTCTTCGACAAAGTAAGACAGGAGCAGCTGCTCCTTGGAGAGGTCTGCACCCCTGGGCCTGGCCGCCTCAATTCGGCGGGCATTAGCCTTTATCAGCTGCACTGCTCTCCTGGAGATCCTATCCCTGCTGGTGACTGCCAACCTCAAAGGGGAAAACATCTTTTTGACCAGAAAGAAGAATTCATCCCTCCGGTGGCGGCAGTTCCTCTTCATCTCTTTGCTGAGGCTCCGCAACATCAGGGTGGCCGGGTATACGGAATGTATCTCGGTAGTTCCTTCGAAAATAGTGGTGACCCGGAAGTCCCGCATTCTTTTTTCATAGGGCTGCGTGGTGAGATAGCCGGCACCGCCAGCAACCTGCAGAGCATCATAAAGGACATCCCAGGCCCTGGTAGTACCAAACAGTTTGCAGTGAGAGCTTTCGATGGCCAGTGGCGCCAGTGGTTCCTGGTCGAGAATTGCCGCAGTCAAATTGGTCATGGCAGAGGCAGCGTAGCTGTAAACCGCTGCTTTGACGATCTTTTCCTGCACCAGCTCAAAATTGTCGATGGGAACTCCGAATTGAATCCTTTTGCTGGCGCGCCTCTGCATGTCGTGCAGAGACTGCTTCATGATACCGGCAGAGGTGGCTCCCAGCGCCAGCCTGCCATAGTTGAGAATGGTCATGGCAATCTTGAAGCCTTCACCTGGTTGACCCAGGAGGTTTTCCCTGGGGATCCGGACGTCTTTAAACCTGATGGCCGCAGTGGAGCTCGCTTTCAGACCCATTTTGGGCATATTCCTGCCCACCTGCACCCCATCCCAGCCAGTCTCCACCACAAAGGCCCCCATGAAGCCAGGATTTTCTGCATCGAGCTGAGCGAACACGGTGAGGCCGCCTGCATAATTGGCATTGGTAATGTAGGTCTTCTGACCATTCAGGAGATAGTAACTGCCGTCTGCAGAAAGTATGGCCGTAGTTTCCACATTCCTGGCATCGGAGCCTCTTCTGGGTTCTGTCAGGGCATAGGAAAAAATCATCTCCCCGGAGGCGGCAGGTCTGAGGTATTTGTTCTGCTGCTCTTCACTGCCGAAGAGGACGATGCCCTTGGTGCCGATTGACAGGTGGGCCAACGAAAGGATGCCCAGTGCCAGGTCACGGCCTGCTATTTCTTCCACAACGGCCAGATATTCTCCGAGGCTGAGACCGAGACCACCATAGCTCTCGGGAATAGTCAGAGCGAAAAACCCCATCTGCCGCAGTTTGCTCATAAGGGCATCCGGCACTGTTTCATATTGCTCCAGATGGTGGGGTGGATATTCTTTGCTCAGTTGATCGCAATTTTTTATGATTTCAATTACTTCACTTCGTAGAGGTAGATCTGTGTACCGGGGCAGTCGCTCCATATTCCCAGAGCCGAGATAAAGGTCCGTGAGAAAGCGTCCTTTTCGCATTTTGATCTCCCTTTGTTGGAGACAAATTACCTCAACGGTTCTGCCCCAGGATACCAACTTGCCGGTGCGGCTCAGACCTGCCAATAGCTACCATTCAATAGTAATCACTCTATCCACTCTCTACCACTTGGAAAAGCAGGTCACTGCCACACATACTGCTCGGAGCAACCCCCGGGCTGTAGGGCAAGGTGAGAATGGGCAGCAGGGCAAGAGCATATTGGATGTGAGTAAATCTGGCTTGCTCTGCTGAAAGCGGGGCGAGCTATCGAAGCTCGAGGATGCTAGAGCACAAGACAGAGCACAGTGGTGCAGAGTATCCCCACAGGGTAGAGACTTGCTTTGTTGAACAGATTGACTGCTTGCTTCAGGTCTCTAGAGTTGACAAACTTATGGAATGGCAGAAGCAGAAGGAAAACTCCGGAGAGCAAAGCTCCAGCACCGTACAGCCACTTTTGTGGCAAAGGTGAAAAGAGAATGATGCCAAGTCCAAGTATTACACTGGCCAGAAGCGCCGTCAGTATGATCATCACAGCAGAGCTCGTGCCGTATACCACTGGAATAGTCTTGCCACCAAGACGACTGTCTTCTTGCATGTCAACAAGATCATTGGGAATATTTTGGCCACCAATCTCCCACAGGGCAACCCACAAGAAAAAAATCAACACAAACGAGCCGGGAGGCTCTGGGTTGACCGCATAGATTGCCGCCAGACCACCGAGAGTCTTCACTACCGCAGCAAGAAGAATCTTCCACTGGCTCAAAGAGTAGAGTTTGCAGTAGATCACTTCCAGAATGCCAGCCATGACAAAAATAGCAGCGCATAATGGATTCAGATAAGCTGCACCCAGAAGGGCCATGGCTCCCCAGAAGATGGTCCAGGCCACCCCTTTCACATAGGGAATGAGCCCCTGGGCCAGAGGGTGACGAACAAAGATGCAATCAAGATCGAAACAGCTGTCTCCTCTGGCAATTGCGGCCATTCTCCTGCGGTCCAGGTGATAATCCGTAACATCGTTCAAGGCATAGATGCAGGCGTAGCCTGCAAAGACCGTAATCATCCCCACAACTATGGTAGAGGCTGCCGGAAATTTCCCCAGGCACAGAAGCGCAGCTGCCATGGGCGTGGCAAGATCGATGACTAGATGCGGTGTTCTCGATAGGGCAAGAAAAAGCTGTAATTTCCTGGTGTTAAGCGTATCTTCTCGAGTCATGTCTCCCCATGCCCCCACAAACCATTTTCTGCACTCCTGTTAATGAGGAAAAGTCATCTTGGCCCCAAACCAGCCCACCACGGTAACCACAGGAGCAAGTGCCAGCACAAGTAATAGGTAAAGGGCTCTCATTCCCCCCGGCACTTGCATGATCTCCGGATTGCCCAGCCTCCAGACGAATAAAATCACAATGAGCGCCAGCAAAAACAGTGAACCTGCCACCTTCACAACGATGGTGGGACTCCACTTGGCACGGTAGTTTATCCACCAGTTGTAAGGTCCGGTTATCATAGCTACTGGCGTGGCCAGCAAGGCAGCTCCCAGCACATGAAAAGCGCTTTGTTCAAAATGTCTCTGTCCAGTTATCAGGTAAACCACATTCAGAATCACTGTGAGAATAACAAAAGCGATGGGAAAATGTACCGTCATGGGATGAGGATGGCGCCGCAGCATGGGCACCTTTTGAAAAAGGCTGAGAAGAAAATCTGGCAGGTGTTCATCCATTGGGTCCCTGGCCGCCCGCAAGACGCCAACCTGGACAAAACGCTCGAATACTTCTGGACCGTGAGGTGCAGCCTTGAAATCCTCTGAGAGATCCTCACCGGAATGGTGCCGCCTCATGTGGATGCCAGTCCTCCACAATTTGCTTTCAGAGACATCATAGACCTTGCCTTCGTGGGCGATGTAGACTGGCTTGCCCTCAGTGCCATTAAACTCCTTCAGTTCATCCCTGCTGAATTTCTTCAAATCTGCAGCCATTGATCAAAATTCTCCAGATCAGCAAATAGAACATATCGATTCTGTAAGCATGTGATACAAGTTACAATCCAGCTAAAATATCGTATGTCGCCTCATGATGCAAGAGATTACCTCTATGGCAATATTCCGTTCTGCCAGAAGGCACCACCCTCAGCCGCAGCGTGGCAGACAGTTCAAAGCCAGCGCCCATAGAAGCGAGCCAGCCGTTCTGGACTGAGACCAAGGAAAAAACCGTACAACATTATTTGATTGATAACAGTTGCTTTGCCCACCCCGATCTCTTGCCATCTCCTGGCCGATGTCTGCACCGCCACAGGGGCAATGGCTATTCTCCCTATTTTTCTGAGGCGTGACACCAAGACAAGATCCTCCATTATAGGCATTGTCGGGAAGCCACCTATCTGCTGAAACCGGGCAGCTTTCATGAACAGCGCCTGATCTCCGTATGGCAGCTGCAAGGTGGTTGAACGCCAGTTGGCCAACATCTCCACTAGCCGCAGTGCTCTGCCGCTGCCATCAATGCCCAGTCTAAATGCTCCAGCCACCACGCCATGTGCACCGAGTGTGCTGTGCACCTGGGAGCGATAGCCTGGCGGCAGTCTGGTGTCGGCATGCAAAAAGAGCAGCACCTTGCCGCTGGCAACAGAAGCTCCCATGTTCATCTGCACGGCACGCCCTGGGCTGGAAACAAGCAGTTTGCAACCCCACGCCTGCACCTGCTTCCTGGTATCGTCCACACTGCCGCCGTCAACTACCACCACTTCCGTTTCAGCATCGCCCATGGCGGATGCCAATGTAGCGCCAATGTGACTCGACTCGTTCAAAGTGGGAATAATTACCGAAAGGCTGGTAGACGAGGCAGCAAGAATGGCGCCTGCAGCTTTTCTCATACCTTCTACCCGGCAGTATGAAGACAAGAGGCTCCAGGCCCCCGGGACCAGGCTTCATAGAGAAGCAGTTTACTTGCCTGCCCAGCATATGTCTCGCATTTCTGCAGAATAGGCGTCAAGACGGCACCTCCTGCCACGTCCTGTTGTCAATGACAATCTTCAGGCCCCACACAGCTCGACGTCGACATTGAGCTTCACTCCTGGTTCCTGGCCATAATAGCCCCTCACCTGGTTGGCTGTTTGGTGGCCGGAATGCCTGCTTTGTATTGCCCCTTTTCCACTGGCTGGGCCGGTTCCGTCTGCCAATTTCCACAGGTCTCACCGACAGCCGGCTCCCTGCTCGCCTGTAGACAACAAGCCAGTCCTCGACCGCCGCTCATTTTGCTACCAGGATCCTGGCCTTCTGCACCACATTCTCCACCGTAAAACCGTAGTGAGCGAAATTTTCCCTGGCAGGCGCACTGGCGCCGAAGCTGCTGATGGCAATGATCTCCCCGCCATCACCCACCCATCTTCTCCAGCCCATGGCCACACCAGCCTCTACTGCCAGCCGCTGCCTCACCTGCGGTGGCAGCACCTCATTTTGATACTCTTCGGACTGCTCTTCGAACAACTCCCAGCAAGGCATGCTCACTACCCGGGCGTCGATATTTACCCGGGCAAGCTCTTTCTGGGCTTGCAGGATGAGCGCCACTTCAGAACCGGAAGCAATTAGAATGACCTCCGGCACGTCGGCCTTTTCTCTGGCAAGAATGTAGGCACCCTTGCGCAGACCCTCGGCAGCTGCTGCCGTCGTCCGCTCAAATACTGGCAACCCCTGTCTACTGAGAATCAACATGGTGGGTCCGTCGGTACGCTCCATTGCCACTCTCCAGGCATAGGAAACCTCATTGGCATCCGCGGGCCGAATCACCCGCATATGGGGCATTGCTCGAAAAGAGGCTAGCTGCTCTATGGGCTGATGGGTAGGTCCGTCTTCACCGACACCAATGGAGTCATGCGTCAGCACGTAGATGACAGGAAGCTTCATCAAGGCAGCCAATCTCATGGCAGGCCGGGCATAATCGCTGAAAATGAAGAAGGTGGCGGCATAGGGGCGCACCCCACCATGCAGTGCCATTCCAGAACAGCAGGCGGCCATCGCATGCTCCCGCACACCCCAGGCAATGTTGCGGCCATGATATGTATCCTTACCAAAATAAGGGGAATCGGGCAGCAGGGTCTTTGTGGATGGGGCAAGATCAGCACTGCCCCCCATCAACCAGGGCACCTTGTCGGCAAAAGCCTGCAAGACCTTGCCCGAGGCGGCCCTTGTGGCCAGTGGTCCGTCGTCCACATGGAACCGGGGAATGTCTCGGTCCCAGTCCGCTGGAAGTTCACCAGCAAGCACCCGGCGAAACTGTCTTGCCAACTCAGGAAAGCTATCGCTGTAGGCAGCAAACAAGCCCTCCCAGGTCTCTTGCAGTTCCTGCCCCTGACGTAATGCCGGCTGGCGCATGTGCGACAATACTTCCTCGGGCACCAGAAAGGTTTCGTCCTCGGGCCAGCCGTAAAAGCGTTTTGTCAGTTTCACTTCCTCTTCACCCAGCGGTTCACCATGCGCCTTGGGACTGTCCTGTCGATTAGGGGAGCCGTAGCCGATGTGAGAGCGCACTATGACCAGTGAGGGCCGTGCTTTTTCTTTTCTAGCCTCAGCCAGGGCAGCGCTCAGCGCCTCTATGTCGTTTGCCCTGTCCCCCACGTCCAGCACATGCCAGTGGTATGCAGTGAACCTCCCGGTCACATCATCTGAATAAGTGAGGTCTGTATCACCTTCAATGCTGATATGGTTGTCATCGTAGACGCAAATAAGCTTGCCCAGGCCAAAATGACCGGCCAGAGAAGCAGCCTCGTGCGAAGCACCTTCCATCAGGTCGCCGTCGCTGCAAAAAGCATAGGTGAAATGGTTTACAATAGGGAAA
The DNA here is from genome assembly GCA_019309045.1 of Deltaproteobacteria bacterium. Lineage (NCBI taxonomy): Bacteria > Pseudomonadati > Myxococcota > Myxococcia > Deltaproteobacteria bacterium. The sequence goes on from JAFDGZ010000069.1 coordinate 7,120, forward strand.
CCCTCCCTGTTGAAAACTGCTGCCAGGTGCGCCTCTGCCATGGCCATGCCCACCGCATTCATTATGCCCTGGCCAAGGGGGCCTGTGGTTGTTTCCACCCCGGGAGTGAGCCCAAATTCAGGGTGACCCGGAGTCTTGCTGCCCCATTGCCTGAAGTTCTTGATGTCCTCCAGTGAGATATCATAGCCGGTGAGAAACAACATGGCATAGAGCAGCATTGAAGCATGGCCGCAGGAAAGAACGAACCGGTCCCTGTTGAACCAGTCAGGATTTCGCGGGTTGTGGCGAAGAAACCTTTTCCAGAGTACGTAGGCCAGCGGTGCCAGGGCCATAGGCGTCCCTGGATGGCCTGAGTTGGCTTTCTGAATAGCGTCCATCGCCAAGGTACGGATGGTGTGAATTGTCAGATCAACTGCTGCATTTTGCTCGCTGGCCATTGAAAGTCCTCCTTTCCCTGAAACCCAGATTCCTGGTCAATACCACGCTTTCTAGAAGTGCTCTGCCTCCTTGCTTCACTTCTGATCCATTTTGGAGGCAGAGGTGAATTGCCAAGGTAGCGAAGTCATCACTTGTACTGGAATGTTTGTTATCGACGCAAACGGCAAGACCCTTTCAGCTTCCCTCTCTCAAAATTTTTTTAATCCGGGCACGAGCTTCCTGCGAGAGAGAAGCCTCAGGAAGATATTGAGTTTCTTCCACATGTTCCGAGCAGTAGTGCAGGGTTTTTCTCAGAAAATGCATCTGCTTCCAATAGCGCGAGCAGAACTTGCACATGAGCAGATGCATACGCAAAGCAAGTCGCCTCGACAGCGGCAGTTGGTTGTCCAATGACTCAGATATCAGCTGAGCCGCCTCTTTACAACTGAGCATCACTCCCTCTTTACATGTTCGCCAGAAAACCAATTTCCCTCGAGGCATTCACGCAAGCGTAAACGCGCACGGTGAAGCAAGACTCCCCCGTTAGTCGTTGACACTCCTAGAATTTTACAAATTTCCGCAATACTCAAACCATCGAGTTCCCTAAGAGTAAAAGCCTGATGCTGTCGCAAAGGCAGTTCTGTAAGGCACTCTTGCAGTACGCCCCAGAACTCGCGCTGCCGAAAAAGCAGACCTGGATCTGTGGCCCATTTTGCCGGACCCTGCCGCCATCCTCCCCTCTCATCGAAAGGCTCATTTCCGTGGAAGACTTTAGATTCGGTATGGTCCACAGACAACTCTCTGCTCGCCTTCCGTATATGGTCCACAATCTTGTGCTTGAGAATACCGAAAAGCCAGGTACGCAAGGTAGAATGGCCCTTGAAGGTCTCTCGACCCCGGAAAGCAGCCAGCAAAGTTTCCTGAACCATATCTTCAGCAAGAACGGGGTCTTTGAGCCGAAGAAGAGCGTAACGGAAAAGGGCGTCTCCGTGTTCATCCACCCAGGTCTCAGGGTCTGGTAACTGGTGGCGATCCATTGGCTATCAAGTTTCCGACCTTGTCGATATGCTCACAATTTGTTATTGTGACTCTACGAGAACGTCCTTGCTTTCGTTGTTTTCACTTCTAATCGAGGCCTGCGGCGCATTTTCTAGAAACTTAGCAGATTGAGGCCAACACTACAAGACTTGAATATAATTTAATCAGTATATTTAAGTATTTCAAGATCTAAGTTAGGAAAGACGTAAGATATTTTAGTAAAACTGCAATCCTAAACGTTAGTAACCGGAATATAGATGCTTAGTTTTGACAACATTCTACTATTTATTTATATACTGCCTTTATCAGGTCTTTTTATTTATGGCATCAATTGTTATTTCTTGATGATATATTATCGAGTCCACCTAGGAAAAGCAAAAGAGCGACATCAAAAATTACAAACCTCGTTTTATGAATATTTATCTCCATATGAGCTGCCTTTCGTTACTATTCAACTACCGGTTTTTAATGAACGTTATGTAATTAAAAGATTGATCGACTCTTCATGCAGGTTAGATTATCCTAAAAAAAAGCTTGAAATACAGGTTCTAGACGACTCCACTGATGACACCTTTCACCTGGCTCGTGCCTGTGTAGAAAGATTACAACAAGAAGGCTTTGATATTGTTCATTTGCATCGCCCGAACCGTACAGGTTACAAAGCGGGTGCTCTCAGGGATGGCCTGCATGTGGCAAAGGGCGAACTTATTGCCATCTTCGATGCCGATTTCGTCCCCAACCCTAATTTTCTCAAAGAAACGATCCCCTATTTTTCTCAACCACAAGTTGGCATGGTGCAGGCTCGCTGGGGGCATCTCAACCGCAACTACTCTCTGCTCACCAGGGCGCAGTCTATGGGAATCGATGGGCATTTTGGAGTAGAGCAGGCTGCCCGCGGCTGGGGTGGGCTGTTCATGAACTTCAATGGTACCGCAGGAATCTGGCGCAGGGCAGCCATCGAAGATGCCGGTGGCTGGCAGGCAGATACACTCACTGAAGATCTTGATTTGAGTTATCGGGCCCAACTGAAGGGCTGGAAGCTGGAGTTCGCTCCTGTTGTAAGCTGCCCAGCGGAACTGCCGGTGACAATAACTGCCTTCAAATCGCAACAATATCGCTGGGCCAAAGGTTCCATCCAAACCGCCAGGAAGAACCTGCACAAGGTGTGGCGGGCAAAACTTCCCCTGCTGGTGAAAATCCAGGCGACCCTCCATCTGACCCACTATCTGGTCCATCCCCTGATGATAATGGTAGTCCTCACCTCCATTCCCATGCTTTTCACCCACTGGTTTTTCTTGAGCATCTCTTACCCCTTATTGGTGTTCACTCTTTTCTGTTTAGCAACATTCGGCCCGTCTGCCATGTACGTCTACTCGCAACGCATCTTTTATCCCCGCTGGAAAAAAAATGTCAGGTATCTGCCTTTTCTCATGTGCCTGGGAACAGGCATCTCCGTAAACAACACCAAGGCCATCCTGGAAGCGCTTTTTGGCTTGCAGAGCAGTTTCATACGCACACCCAAGTATGGCATCGAACAGCGAAACGACAGCTGGTACGACAAGCTCTATTCTCTTCCCTTTGATTCTCTTTCCGTTTTTGAACTCTTGCTCGGCATGTATTCTCTCGCCGGCCTCCTTCTGTTTCTCCATTTCAGCAAGTATTTGATCAGTCCTTTTCTGCTGATTTATACTGCGGGCTTTTTTTATGTTTTTTCTCTGTCAGTGATTCATGCGAAAAAAAAGTAGAAAACGATTTCAAGCGCCGGATATGGCGTGCACAGGGATTGTACTTATTGGATTCGTTTCAGCTCCTGTATATATGTTCAATTTCAAATGGGGCAAACTGCTGCAGAATCTGGCGGGCAGTAATGTTCAGCCGACCGGCATCCATGTAGCCCTGCTGCAGCTGTGGTTTCTTATCCCATTTTACCTGCTCGCTGTTTTTGTGGTGTTTCGCAAACTGGCCCGACTCAGCCGCACTCCTGGGCTGACTATATTCGTCTTTATTGCAGCTGTCTTTTTCAGAATTTGTCTGCTTCCCACAACCCCTGTGCTCTCTTCGGATGTGTACCGCTATGTCTGGGACGGTCGTCTGCAAGAACACGGCATCAATCCCTATCTCCTTCCACCTGCTGCCAAGAAGCTCACTGCCTTAAGAGACCGGCAGATATACCCTCACATAAATCGCCGGGACCACCCTACCGTGTATCCGGCAGGCGCTCAGATCTTCTTTTTTCTTGCTCATGGCATTACCGGCGACAGCATTTATCGTCTGAAAGCAATCCTGGTAGCCTGCGATGTACTGACTCTTGTCTTGTTGCTTGGAATTTTGAGAGCATCCGGCCTCGAAGCAATAAGACTTCTGGTCTACGCCTGGAATCCTGTCGTCATCTATGAGATCGCCCACAGTGGTCATCTGGAAGCACTGATGATTCTGCTGGTTCTCCTGGCTTTCTACCTTGCGGCCAGGCACAGAAGCACACTCGCAGTGTTGAGTTTGGCCGCTGCCGCTGCCAGCAAATTTTACCCGGCTCTGCTGTTTCCCGCTCTTGTTGTTCGTGGAGAAAGAGTGAAACTTACCATGCTATTCTGCAGCGCTTTGCTTGTCTCTTACATTCCTTATATGGCGGCAGGCAGCAAGGTCCTCGGCTTCTTGCCCACCTATTTGACAAGTCCTTATGAGAGTTTCAACCTGGGTCTGAAACACTATCTCATGCAACTTTTCCCCGCAATAGACTATTTTTTCCTGAGCAAAGTCTTTGCAGCAGTCCTGGTTCTAGTAGCGTTGTTCGTTTTCACCAAAGACAAAAACTTCAACGATATGCTGAAATACTCTTATCTGTTGATCAGCGTCTATCTCCTGCTCATGCCCGCGGCATTTCACCCCTGGTACCTCTTGTGGCTGATCCCTCTACTGGCATTTTACCCGTCGCCGGCATGGCTGCTTTTTTCCGGTACTGTTGTTTTTTCGTACCTCAAATACGTCTCTCCACGAGGACTCATGCCAGGCTGGGTTGTCGGCCTGGAATACATTCCCCTGTTCATCTTGTTGACAGTCGAATGTGTCAGAATTCACGGCACCACACACCCCTGGTTTCCCTGGATGGCCAAGAATTCTCTGCCCGAGAGGAGATAAAGTTTATTAGATTTCCCTTGAACACTTCATATCGATCAAGATGGTAGGATTCGCCACTGCTGCCTGTAAGAGGAGAGAGGTCACAGCGACCAAAAAAAGATGGCAACACCTGCACACGAAGGAGAAATAATGCGCAAAACGCCACCTTGTCTCTCCATACTTTCACTATTGCTGGTCCTGGTTGCTGCTACCGCAACAGCTGATGTATTCGACCATTCACGCTTTGATCAAATCCTTAAGACATACGTAGATTCACAGGGGCTGGTGGACTACAACGGCATAGCCAGGGACAGCGATTTTTCTTTCTACATCCAATCCCTTGAAACAGCGCCCGTTGACAGGCTCTCCCGTGACGGTCAACTCGCCTTCTGGATCAATGCTTACAATGCGGTTACTATTGACAAGGTCATAAGAAGAAAACCGAAAAGGAGCGTCCGGGAAACGATTATTCCCGGAGTGTGGACCTCTACTGAATTTTTCACCAGTCGACAGCACCTGGTAGCAGGTAGAAGGATGAGCCAGGACCACATCGAACACCAGATTCTTCGCAGGCAGTTCCGGGACCCGCGAATCCACTTCGCCATCATCTGCGCCTCCATGGGTTGCCCTCCACTGCCCAGAGTCGCCTACACTGAAGTGAACGTCCAAAAGCGTCTGGACGAAGAAACCAGGGAATACCTCAATTCACCGAGGGGGACCAGGATTGACCGCAGTGAGAATACCCTTTATATCTCGAAACTTTTTAACTGGTTTGCCGATGACTTCGTGCAGAAATCTGGCTCAGTTCTAGCCTTTATAAAACCATACGTACACGAAGACATCCTGGAGTTTCTAGAGAGAAAACCGCGAATTTCCTACCTGGGTTATAATTGGGCCTTGAATGCTCAAAGTCTGATACAGCAATGACGTGCTGCGGCTAGAGTTAGCATGCTCAAAGGTTAGCAAACCGTAGAGGTTGATGGCAAAATGAAAGTGCACCTCGACATCCAATATTGATCAACAGAAGGAGCAGGAGATTGGCTGCAGGGCAACGAGCTGGATAGGGACAGGGATGAGGCATTGGTTTGCGCCGTGGCACCATAATGACCGCAGGCCCAACCTGAAGGTTGCGGCTGCCGAATGAGCAGCGAGAGGGCTGAACTCTTATTTTGCCATCAACCCATAGACAATACTTTTTCTGATAAGAAAAGAATATGGCAATTTCGGTTGTAATTCCTGCCTTGAATGAAGAGCAAGCTATTGCCAGTGTGGTGGAGAATGTCCCCGGGCAAATGGTCCAGGAGGTTATTGTCGTGGACAATGGCTCCACCGACAACACTGCTTTACAAGCTGCTGCCGCAGGAGCCAGGGTAGTGCATGAGAGTCGGCGTGGCTATGGTGCCGCCTGCCATGCAGGCGCCCTGGCAGCACGCCAGGCGGACATCATTGTCTTTCTCGACGGAGACTACAGCGACGATCCACGTTACCTGCCGCTTCTTGTCGAACCGCTCAGCCGCAACCAGGCGGACCTGGCAGTAGCAAGTCGGCTTCATGGGGGGCTCGAGAAGGGCTCAATGCTCTGGCATGGCCGCCTCGGGAATCTCCTGGTTGCCTGGCTCATCCGCCGACTCTACAGCGTAGACCTCACAGATCTGGGTTCATTCCGGGCGATCAGAAGCGAAACCTTATTCGATCTTGGCATGGAACAGATGACTTATGGCTGGCCTGTGGAAATGGTAGTAAAAGCAGCCCAGAAAGGGTGGCGTCTGAAAAGCGTGCCAGTGCCATACCGCCGCAGATTGGGAACCTCGAAAGTGAGTGGTACTGTGAAAGGCTCCCTCCTCGCCGCTTACTACATGTTTTTCGTTCCCTTGCTGTACCTGTGGAAGAGATAGACAGGAGGAATGGCCATGATATCAGTCGGAATCGGCCTCACCAACAACTGCAATTTGAACTGCGCCCACTGTTATAGAGATCAGCGAAAGATCTATAATCTCACTCTTGATGACATCAAGAAGGTCTGCGACAACATGCCCATCGGTTCTATCGGCTTTGGCACTGGCGAGAACGGCTTGAATCCTCAGTACATGGAAATCCTCGAATATCTCCGAGCCAAGAAGATCAAACTTACCCTTGCCTCCAATGGTTATACTCTAGCGATTACAAACGATGAACTGCTCAGCTATTTCGGCGACGTGGAATTCTCTGTAGACTTCCCGGACCAGAAAAGACAGGATGCCTTCAGAGGCGACGGCAACTGGCAGACTATTATGGCTGCCATCGACCGCTGCAGCAAATTGGGGGTGAAAGTTTCGATTCTGGCTGTGTTGATGAACGTCAATTACAGGGACCAGGGACGACTGGCCCGCTTGGCAGCCTCTCTGGGGGCTGATTTCAGGGTGAATGTCTATCAGCCCATGTTCACCGACAGGTTCATGCTCAGTTTCGAGCAGTACTGGCAAGCCTACCAGATCCTTTTTGACCACAGCGAGATACTTTCTGTAACCGAACCACTGGTGAATGCTTTCCTGGGTCTGAATACCACGCGAGGAACTCCCTGCGGCGGCAAGAGTATCCGCATAACCCCCGATCGAAAGTTGAAACCCTGCGTGTACTGGCCTGAGTCTGAGCTTACAATTGACGATCTGGCTGAAAAAGGGGAAAGCGTGTTTGCCACACCACTTTTCAGAAATACGCACACCATCCCAGAATTCTGCCGCAACTGCACTCACCTGCTCACTTGCAGCGGCGGTTGTGCTGCCCGCCGAATCTTGAGAAAACGACCGCACGACCCTGATGAATACTGTCCAATACTGCGAGGGAAAAAGATCCGTTTACAGGGTCAGCTCTCGAGTGCAAAGAGGCCGCTGCGTACCGGGAGCATCTGTACGACCATCGTAAGGGGAGCGTGATGGCTACGGCCAACAAATACCTGGACTTGCACCTGCCAAAGTGCCTTTACATCGAAATCACCAATCGCTGCAATCTGCGCTGCCGAAGCTGCATTCTCTACCGAGGGGGCTGGGAGCCGCACCGGGATATGTCGCTCGAGGAGTTCCAGGGGGTGATAGGGCAGTTGCCAAATCTGCAGCGTGCCGTGCTGCATGGCATTGGCGAGCCCCTGCTCAATCCACAGCTGCCACTTATGATCCGCGCTTTGAAAGAGCGTCAGGTATTTGTTCTTTTCAACAGCAATGCCATCCTGCTCAACAACAGGCGCCAGGAAGAACTCATAGAAGCAGGCCTGGACGAGCTTCGCATCTCTCTAGATGCTGCCACCTCCAGAGGCTATCAGAACGTGCGCCAGAGTGACAAGTTCGAAGCCATCGTGGACAATATTGCCGCCTTCAGCAAACGACTGGCTGCGAGCAGGTCGCCAAGGCCTAAATTGTCTCTCTGGTTCTTGGCAACGAGGGAGAATGTCAGAGAACTTCCTGATTTCATTGAACTGGCATCTTCTCTGGGTATTGCGCAGGTATACCTGCAGAGGCTGGTCCATTTTCTCGACAACGATGGCTATGGACTGGCCAGATCTGAAAATGCCCTCAAAAATGCTGATGAGGGTATCACAGCATTGATAACAAGAAGTATGGTGAGAGCCAGAGAATTAGGGATACAGTTCAGTGCTTCTGGACTCACTGACCCACTGCAAAGTTTGCAACCTGAATGCAGGTCTGCAAAACCATGGCAGAACTGCCTGCGCCCCTGGCAGGTGCTCTATGTCACTGCACACGGTAATGTGCTGCCATGCTGCATCTCTCCTTTTTCCACAGTTGATTACCAGGCCATTATCCTGGGAAATGTATTCAAGAACAGGGTGAGAGATGTCTGGTTCGGGCCCAAGTATCAGCAATTCAGACAGGCAATTATACTGATCACCTGTCTCCGGCTGGCTACAACAGTCAGAATGAGAGTGGCGGCAAAGTGTGGCACCATTTTTATCAATACCATACCGGCAATGATCATCACCCTGCCACGAGTGAACAGACTGTAAGAATCTAGAACCTCAAATCAGGAGGAATGCCTCATGCAAAGGTTTCTTGCTGTTTTCACCTTGTGCACGAGCCTGATCTTGCTCGTACTTGGCTCTTCTCCAATCCGGGCAGAGACTATTGTCTCTGGCACGGTGATCACTTCCGATGGCATGGTGGTGGCAAGCGGAGTTGTAGCACTTGAACAGGGAGAATTGCACAACAACAATT
>JAFDGZ010000070.1 GCA_019309045.1 Deltaproteobacteria bacterium
GACGTATAGCAAATACCTGGGAGAGGATGACACCCTTATTCTCAAGGTGCCGCAGGTGATATTTGCGCAGAAACTCTGGCGCGGCGGCAGTTTTGTCGACAACGAACTGTATCTGAACCCGGAAGTATTCACCAGGCAGTTCTTCGAGCCTGCAGTGGAAATTCTCGGCAGTCATGTGCAGAGCTTTATTTTCGAACAGGAATATCAGCGCAAGAAGGATCGCCTGGATGTTCACACCCTGTCGGAGCAACTTGACAAATTCTTTCGCCGCATCCCTGCTGATGATCGTTATCACATAGAACTGAGGACCGAATCATATCTGGCCTCACCAGTGTTCCGGCTGTTGGAAAAGTACGGCATTGGCCAGGTATTTTCCCATTGGACCTGGCTGCCGCCTCTGCGGGCCCAGTTTGCCAGAGCAGGACGCAAGTTCACCAGTGCAGCGGCGCAGTGCATAGTTCGTCTCATGACTCCCAGGGGAATCCGCTACGATGAGGCCTATGCCAGGGCGCATCCCTTCAATCGCCTGGTGGAGGAAATGCTGGACCAGAGAATGATCGACGATACTGTGGCGCTCATGGTGACTGCTATCAAAAAGGGTGTTCGCATCAATGTGATCATCAACAATCGCGCCGGCGGCAATGCTCCCCTCATCGCCAGGCAGCTGGCTGCGAGGTTCATGGAGAAGGTGGCTGGCAACCGTGAAGGTGGCTGGCAACCGTCATGGTTGATTATGCTATTTGCGGAGCAGCCTTTCATGCCAAGCACCGTTGCTCTTGAAGCTCGGCTACGGCCTGGGTTACGATGCCTGTTTCGTCATCCAGCCAAGTATATCGCGGTTCTTACCGTTGCCGTAAACCGTTTGCCGATACGGGCTTCGTTGCCGTTGCCCATTACCAGTTCTCCGACACAGGGCAAGGACTTACTCGGCTACGGCTGCGGTCACGATGCCCGTTTCGGCTTGCGGCCACGTAACACGGTTTTTACCGTTGCCGTAAACCGTTTGCCGATACGGGCTTCGTAACCCTGGCCGAGAAACGAGCAGTTCAACTAAAGCCTGCGGCTACCAACATGTTGCCGAGACATTCCCAGATAACTGATAACTGACAACCGACAACCGTGCCCCGCCACATCAGGTGCACTTTCATTTTGCCATCAACCTCTATTCATTCATAGAAGCTCTTGACATGGCACACCCAGCACATTTAAATGGGTAGACGTGGATAAATTGTATTTCCAGGTTCCCTGCAAGAGTGCGATTCAGATCACTTGACAAGCGAAGATCAAGCAGTTAATTTTGCGGGACCCCAAAATAATGTGGCAGTTTTCACAATTTATAGACAACACTTCTGGAAGGGGCAATACATGGCAAAATCAGCAGCATCTCAGCAAAAAGTCGCCACAGGCGCCGCCGTGGTTGTGGGCGGTGGTATTGCTGGTATGCAGGCCTCTCTTGACCTGGCCGACTCCGGCTACAAAGTATATCTGGTGGAAAAGAGCCCGGCCATCGGCGGGGCCATGGCCCAGCTGGACAAGACCTTTCCCACCAATGATTGCTCCATGTGAATAATCTCTCCCAAACTGGTCGAGGTCGGCCGGCACGCTAACATCGAATTGCTCACCATGTCCGAGATCCTGAAGGTCTCGGGTGAAGCTGGACATTTCAAGGTCTCCATCAAGAAACAACCTCGCTACATCGACCTGGAACGATGCACCGGCTGCGGCGACTGCGCCGAGGTGTGCCCTGTGGTTATGCCCAATGAGTTCGACCTGGGTCTCGGCACCAGAAAGGCCACCTACAAGCCCTATGCCCAGGCCATCCCAGGCGGCTATGCCATCGAGAAGCTGGACCGCTCGCCCTGCACCAACAGCTGCCCCAACCAGGTGAACGCCCATGGCTACGTGGCCCTCATAAGCCAGGGACTCTACCGGGAAGCAATGGAAGTGATCATGGATACCCTGCCCTTGCCCGGTGTCATCGGCCGCATATGTCCACACCCCTGTGAGAGCAGCTGCCGCAGGCAGCTGGTGGATGCACCTCTGTCGATCTGCGCCCTCAAGCGCTTCGTTGCCGACCAGGTAGACATCGAAGACCTGTCCCTGCCCGAGATAGAGGCAAAGGAGGAAAAGGTTGCCATTGTCGGCTCCGGACCTGCCGGCCTCACCGCTGCCTACTTCCTGGCCAGAGAGGGCTACAGGGTCACTGTATTCGAAGCTCTGCCCGTGGCCGGCGGCATGCTGCGGGTGGGCATCCCTGACTACCGGCTGCCGCCGGCAGTGCTGGAAAAAGAAATCAGGGCCATTACTCGTCTTGGTGTAGAAATCAAGCTGAACACTGCTCTTGGCCGAGATTTCACCGTAGACAACCTCTTTTCTCGAGGTTTCAAGGCTGTCTACCTTGCAGTGGGCGCCCACAAGAGCCTCAAGCTCAATATCCCCGGAGAGGAGGCCGACGGTGTAATCCCCGGAGTCGACTTTCTCAGGCAGGTCAACCTGCGAGAGCTAACCTCCATAAAGGGCAAGGTGGTGATTGTAGGCGGCGGCGACGTTGCCATAGATGCGGCCCGCTCTGCCTTGCGGTTGGGGGCTGCACAGGTCACCATACTCTATCGCCGCACCAGAACAGAAATGCCCGCCCGCCAGGAGGAAGTCGAGGATGCCCTGGCCGAGGGTGTTGCCATCGAGTATCTCAGAGCCCCCAGCGAGATTGTCGTCAAAGACAATCGCCTGGTAGGCATAGCATGCCTGCGCATGGAACTGGGTGAGGCGGACGCCAGCGGTCGCAGACGGCCGCTGCCTGTACCCGGCAGCGAGCACCTGGTGGAGGCCGATCTGGTAATCCCCGCCATTGGCCAGCAGCCGGATGCCGCGGTTCTGAGCGACATAGCCGGCCTGGAGCTGAGCAGCCGCAATACCATCATGGTTGACCCACTCACCTATGAGACCAGCAGAGAGGGGGTGTTCGCCGGCGGCGACGCCGAGCACGGGCCATGGATCGCCATTGCAGCTGTGGCTGCTGGCCGCGAGGCAGCCGTGTCCATCAGTCGCTATCTCAGGGGCGAGGACCTGCGGGTCGGCCGGGAAAAGCATGAGGTGAGCCAGACGAACTTCTCCCCCATTCCTGCTGACATCCAACCCAGGGAGCGGGCTGAAACAAAGCGTATTCCCATGGCCGAAAGGCTGCAGGGTTTTGCCGAAGTGGAGCTCGGCCTGAGCGAGGAACAGGCCAGGGCTGAGGCAGCCAAATGCCTCAACTGCATGGTGTGCTCCGAATGCATGCAGTGCGTCAAGGCCTGCAAAGCCGAGGCCGTAAATCACCAGATGCAGCCGGAGGTCCTCGAGTTGGAGGCGGGCTCTGTAATCCTCGCTCCTGGATTCCAGGCCTTTGACCCCACAGCTTATGAAGAATACGGCTACAGTCTTGTTAACAATGTGGTCACCAGCCTGGAATTCGAACGGATGCTCTCTGCCTCGGGACCATTTCTGGGCCATGTTGTGCGGCCGTCAGACAAGAAGGAGCCCCAGAAAATCGCCTGGCTGCAGTGCGTGGGCTCGCGGGACATCAACCACTGCGATCACGGCTACTGCTCCAGTGTATGCTGCATGTATGCCATCAAACAGGCGGTCATAGCCAGGGAACATGCCAAGAATGGCCTGCAAACAGCCATTTTCTTCATGGACATGCGCACCCACGGCAAGGATTTTGACAGATATTACCAACGGGCCAGGGAGGAGCATGGAGTGCGCTTCATCCGCTCCAGAGTCCATTCAGTGGAGGAAGACGTTGAGAGTGGAGATCTGGTCCTCTCTTATGTGGATGAAGCAGGCAGGCCTCTCCAGGAACGCTTTGACCTGGTGGTGCTCTCGGTGGGCCTGGAAACGGCCGACAGCGTACTGCAGCTTGCCGAGAGATTGAGCCTGGAGGTTGACGACGATGGCTTTTGCAGGACTGCCACATTCGAACCGGTGGCCACCTCCAGAGAGGGCATTTACGTATGCGGCGCCTTCCAGGGGCCAAAAGACATCCCCCAGTCGGTTATGGAAGCAAGCGCTGCTGCAGCTGCTGCCGGCAAGCTCATGGCTGCGGCCCGCAACACACTCACCACGGTCAGGGAGGCAACTCCAGAGGTGGATGTGAGGGGCGAGCCGCCCCGTATAGGGGTCTTTGTTTGCCACTGCGGCATCAATATCGCCGGCGTGGTAGATGTGGCAGCTGTGAGGGATTATGCTGCCACCCTGCCCTACGTGGTCCACGTGGAAGACAATCTCTACAGCTGCTCCCAGGACACCCAGGACAAAATGCTCAGAGTCATCCGGGAGCACAACCTCAATCGAGTGGTGGTGGCAGCCTGCACCCCCAGGACCCACGAACCCCTGTTTCAGGAAACTCTGGTGAACAGCGGTCTCAACAAGTATCTCTTCGAGATGGCCAACATTCGCAACCAGGACTCCTGGGTGCATGCCGACAACCCGGAGGCAGCCACCAGTAAAGCCAAGGACCTGGTGCGCATGGCAGTAGCGCGCGTGGCGCTGCTCGAGCCTCTGTGGGAGACCTCGGTGGACATCGAGCAGTCAGCTCTTGTGGTGGGTGGCGGAGTGGCCGGCATGGTGGCCGCTCTGGAACTGGCAGAACAGGGCTATCCTGTAACTCTGGTAGAGGCCGACTCCAGGCTCGGCGGTCAGGCTCTGTCTCTGCAAAAGACCTGGCGCGGTGAAGACGTGGGCTCCTATGTCAAAGACCTTGTTTCCAGAGTGCGGGGCCACCAGCACATCAAGCTGTACCTCAATGCCACTCTGGAAAACTCCAAGGGATTCGTGGGCAATTTCGAAACCACCGTGCGGATCCACCGAGGCAAGCGCAGTCATTTCAGCGTTGTCAGACACGGCATTGTAATTCTGGCCACCGGCGGCCAGGCTGTGGAGCCCACAGAATATCTCTACGGTAAACACAGCTCGGTGCTCCTCTGGCACCAGATCAGAGATGCTGCCAGATCAGGAGACCTGGCCAGGGCGAAAAGCATTGTCTTTATTCAGTGTGTGGGTTCCCGGGAGCAAGAACGGCCCTATTGCAGCAAGATCTGCTGCACCTTTGCCATTCAGGAAGCTGTAGCCATCAAGGCTGCCAGACCTGAAACAGCAGTATACATTCTTTACCGCGACATCAGAACCTTTGGCAGGAGAGAACACCTCTACCGAAAAGCCCGAGAGCTCGGGGTTATCTTCATCCGCTACTCTGTCGACGCCAAGCCTGCAGTAGAAATGGACAGGGACAACCGTCTGGCCGTGACAGTCACCGACCACATCCTGCAGCGGTCCGTGCGACTCGAGCCCGACTTTGTGGTCCTGGCCAGTGCCATCCAGGCAAGAGGGCTGGAGACGCTGGCCCAGATGTTCAAGATTCCTCTGACCGAAGACGGCTTTTTCCAGGAGGCGCACGCCAAGTTGAGACCGGTTGATTTTGCCATAGACGGCATATTCCTCTGCGGCATGGCCCACTATCCAAAACCGCTGGAAGAGTGCATTGCCCAGGCCAAGGCAGCGGCAAGCCGGGCAGTCACCGTGCTTGCCCGCGGTGAGATCCAGGTGAGCGCTCAGGTGGCCACAGTCAACCCCTTGAAGTGTTCTTCATGTGGAGAGTGCGTGGCCATCTGTCCCTATGGCGCTCCTGCCTTCAATGAGCGGGGGGTCTCTGAGATAAACCGCGCCCTGTGCAAGGGCTGCGGTTTGTGTGTGGCCTCGTGCCGCTCCGGGGCCATTGACCTCAAAGGTTTTGAGGATCAACAGATCTATGCCATGCTCGAGGAGATCTAGCAGTGAACCACGCTATGCTACGACCATGAACCTGTGTCTGTCACCTGAAATCCGAGGTGTGAACATGGATAAAAACAGTGCTGACCAATGGCAGCCCAAGATTGTTGCCTTTCTCTGCAACTGGTGCTCCTATAGCGCCGCCGATCTCGCCGGAGTGAGTCGCCTGCAGTATCCGCCCAATATCCGGGTGATACGGGTGCCGTGCACCGGCAGAATGAACCCAAAATTCATTCTGGCGGCCTTCCGTCAGGGCGTAGATGGGGTGTGGGTTTCTGGCTGACACCCCGGCGACTGCCATTACCTGGAAGGTAATTATTACGCCAGAAGAAAGTTCGCCCTTTTCAAGAATCTTATAGAATATATGGGGATAGAGCCCGGCAGGTTGCATTTCTCCTGGATTTCTTCTGCTGAAGCAGGAAAATTCGTTCAGGTGGTGGAGGAAATCAGCGAACAGGTGCGCCAGTGCGGTCCAGCCCGTAGACTCATCAAGACAATACCTGAGGTTGCCTAGATGGAGAATTATACAAAAAGAGTCAGAGACATCGCCCGAAACCTCCTGGTCGAAAAAAAGGTGGAAGCGGTCATAGGCTTCCAGGCCGGCACCATCCCCATGATGAGCCAGCCAGTGATGATCAGGAAGGCATCAGAGGCCTCCAGGATGCATTGGGATTCGTTCTGTGCAGCTAATCTGGCCAACTATCTCCGTGGTCTACAGATAAAGACAGCGGTCTTTGCCAAAGGCTGCGACAGCCGCAACATTGTTGTCTTGCTCCAGGAACACCAGGTCAATCGGGACCAGCTTCACATCATTGGCGTACCCTGTGTCGGCATGGTTGATAGACGCAAGGTATTGGCGGAGCTCGAGGGCAGAGAGCCCACAAAGGTGAACCTCTCTGAGGATGCCATCATCGTCCACTATGCGAACCGCAAGAAGTCTCTGGAACGACAGCACTATCTCCTGGACAATTGCACTATCTGCCAGCATCGCAACCCGGTACTCTTCGATGAGCTGCTGGCTGAGCCTGTGCAAGAACAGAACGGCATGGATCGCTACCAGGATATTCGCGGCATCGAGGAGCTGGATGCGGAGCAACGCTGGCAATACTTCCAGGAGTTGCTGGCCCCCTGTATTCGCTGCTATGCTTGCCGCAATGCCTGCCCCATGTGCTACTGCCCCACCTGCTTCGTGGACGAATCCACACCGCAGTGGCTGGGCAAGACTACAGATCCTGTGGATACCATGACCTTCCACTTCCTGAGGGCCTACCACCTTGCCGGCCGCTGCACGGACTGCGGCAATTGTGAACGGGCCTGTCCAATGGGAATAAAAGTGCGGCTGCTCACCAAAAAGCTGGAGAAGGATGTCAGGGAGCTCTATGGCTACGAAACCGGCTTGAGCGTGGATGAACTCCCTCCTCTGGACCGCTATCGCATAGATGATCCCCAGGAGTTTATTAGATAGCCAGGCCGGCTCTTGTTGATGCCGTCCAAGCGAACTAAAGGAACAGGACCAGGGCAATGGCAAAAAAAGTTATAGACAAGGCAAAACTGCAAGAGATTCTGGCCCGCCTCGGCAAACTTTACCGGATATACGCACCGGTTCGCCAGAATGGCGCCGTGGAATTTCAGGAAGTAGAAGGCCGCCTGGACATAGTTGTGGATTTCCACAACTGCCGCATCTCACCTAAAGGCTTCATGCTGCCCCAGACAGAGTACCTATTCACTTATACCACGGCAAAGGACCGCCAGGATGCGGCAATTCTACACGAAGTGCGACAAAGTGGCCAGGATCGCATCATCTTTGCTATTCGTCCCTGCGATGCCAGGTCTTTTCAGCTGTTGGACCTGAACTTCCAGACAGCCGACTGTGTGGATCCATGGTGGCTGGAGCGTCGTGACTCTACCATCCTCATAGGCCTTGCTTGCAATACTCCCTGCAGCACTTGCTTCTGTACTTCTGTGGGCGGTGGGCCCTTTGCCACCGAAGGTCTCGATGTACTTCTGATTGATACGGGCAGCACTTTTGTGGCCCAGGAGTGTTCAGAAAAAGGAAAAAGAGTTCTGCAGGCAGCCGGCATTGACACGGAGGCCCCTGCGGAGGTGATCAAGCAAGCCGATGAACTGCAGAAAAAGGCCGAGAGCTCCATTAGCAGCACTGTTCCCACGGACAACTTGAGAGAGCAGGACCTCAAGGCACTGTTCCAGGCCGAATTCTGGGAGCCCATCCAGTTCGCCTGCATCAACTGCGGCGTCTGTACTTTTCTCTGTCCTACCTGCTGGTGCTTTGACATCCAGGACGAAGTGCGCAGGGAACGCGGCGTCCGGCTCAGGCTCTGGGACAGCTGCATGTTCCCTCTTTTTACCCTGCATGGCTCCGGCCA
Organism: Deltaproteobacteria bacterium; assembly: GCA_019309045.1. Classification (NCBI taxonomy): domain Bacteria; kingdom Pseudomonadati; phylum Myxococcota; class Myxococcia; species Deltaproteobacteria bacterium. The sequence goes on from JAFDGZ010000070.1 coordinate 8,193, forward strand.
CAATCCACGGGCCCAGAAACTACAGCGGGTGAGACAGCGTTTCATGCACAAACTCAAATATTTTGTAGACAAATACCAGACAACTGTGGCGTGTGTGGGCTGCGGTCGCTGCGTGGAATACTGCCCGGTAAATATTGACATCCGGCAGGTATTTCAACTGATGAACGATTATGAAGCATAGAGAGGCAAGAACCATGCGCAATCCCCTGCTGCCCTTTCCGGTAAAGATAGATGACATAGTGGTCGAGACAGAAGATCGCAATCTGAAAACTTTCAAGCTCACCTTCCTCAACCCCGAGGATGAAAAACTTTTTCAGCACCGGGCTGGCCAGTTTGCGGAACTCTCTCTTGCAGGCAAGGGCGAAATTCCCATTGGTATTGCTTCCTCGCCTACAGAAAAAGGCTACCTCCTCTTCACCGTCAACAAGGTGGGCCTGGTCACTACCGCCCTGCACCGTTTGCAGGCTGGTGATATTATTGGCGTGCGAGGTCCTCTCGGCAACAGTTATCCCTGGGAGCAGCTCGAGGGAAGCAATGTGGTTGTCATTGGCGGCGGCTTTGCCTTTACCACTCTGAGGGCTTCCATAGTTTACATGCTCCACCCTGACAATCGCCAGCGTTTTGGCGATATTACGGTGATTTACGGCGCCAGAACTCCGGGCATGCTGCTTTACAAGAGTGAACTTGCAGAATGGCAGCAGCGTGACGATATCAGCATGCACATCACAGTGGACGCCACTGATGACCCGGAGTGGAAATATAATGTGGGCTTCGTACCTACCATTACCAAAGAAAAGGCGCCCAGTGCGACAAACAGTTACGCCATCGTTTGCGGGCCGCCCATCATGATAAAGTTTACCCTGCCAGTGCTTGCCGAACTGGGTTTCACCCAGGAGCACATAATAACCAGCCTCGAGATGCGGATGAAATGCGGCATCGGTATGTGCGGCCGCTGTAACATCGGCACCGAGTATGTGTGCAAAGACGGCCCCGTCTTCAGCCTGGCTCAATTGGCCAGACTACCGGCAGAATACTAGTGCTGGGCGCGATCCTATCCAGCAAAACTTCTTGCAGTCACGAGCAGGTCTGCGTATCATAGAGAAACACTATAATTAATGCCAGGAGGAAGAGGTGGTCAAACTAGAGGACTTGCAGGCGATTATCATTCTCCACGACCTCAGCGAGAGCATGTTGAAGAAAATCGCCAATATCACCCTGCAGTTCGAGTTCAAAACCGGTGATTACATATTCAAAGAAGATGAGTTCGCCAGGTATCTCTACGCCATTATAGAGGGAAAAGTTGGCCTAGAACTGGAAAAAATAAGCGGCAGCGTGGTCATGATCGATACTGTGACCCGCGGCCACGCCCTTGGTTTTTCTGCTCTTGTCAATACAGAGCAAAAGAAATACACCACCTATGCCAGAGCACTTACCCATACAAAGCTCTATGCCTGGGAAGCGGCAGACCTGGAACGGTTGTTTCACGAGGATTACGAACTCGGCTTCCTCTTTATGAAGAGGATTGCGCGAATCGCCAAGAGCAGGCTCCAGGTCAGGAATGTGCAATTCCTGGACATATACGCTTAGCAGCAAGATCGCTGCTCTCGAATGAACCGAACTGTCAGATACTATTTCTTTACACCTATCATCTTTCGCCTTGAAATGTGAGCCTGAAATGGGCCATTTTTATCGCCCGCCTCCTTATCCTCTACCACTACGGAGGGGCGGTTTTATTATTGTTTGAGGAAAGGAGAATGAACATGTCCAGCTCTTTCGGCGTCCTGTTTCGGCTGAGCACCTTTGGTGAATCCCACTCCAGGGGGGTGGGCGTTGTCGTGGACGGCTGCCCACCTCTTGTTCCCATAAGCGAAGAAGACATCCAGGCTCAGCTGGATAGACGACGACCAGGCCAGAGCACCCTCAGCACAGCAAGAGCCGAATTGGACAGAGTGACCATCTTATCGGGTGTAGAACAGGGCAAGACCCTCGGCACCCCTATTGGTCTGCTGGTGGGCAATGTGGACCAACGTCCGGGTGATTATGAACACCTGCGCTCCATTCCCAGGCCCTCTCACGCCGATTACACCTACTGGATCAAGTACGGCATCCGATCCTATAGCGGCGGAGGCCGCGCCAGCGCCAGAGAAACTATTGGCCGAGTTGCAGCTGGGGCCATCGCCGAAAAGTTCCTCCAGCACGTTTTCGGAGTGGAAATCGTCGCCTGGGTCAGTTCCGTCGGCACAGTCGACGCCCCGGAGATCAACAGTGATCTGGTCAGCCGGCAGGAAGTAGACAGCACCCCGGTTCGCTGCCCCCACCCCGAAAGTGCGGCAGAGATGACCAGGACCATCCTGGAAGCCAAAAAAAGCTCTGATTCTATAGGGGGTATAATTTCTTGTGTGTGTCGCGGTGTGCCGCCAGGCTGGGGAGAGCCGGTTTTTCACAAAATGGAAGCGAGGCTGGCCCAGGCCATGTTGTCGATTCCGGCAACAAAAGGCTTCGAGGTAGGGTCAGGCTTTGCCGGCTCCAGGATGCGCGGTTCGGAGCACAACGATCCTTTTGTCCAGAAAGAAGGTCGACTGGGAACCAGGACGAACTACAGCGGCGGCATTCAGGGAGGCATAACCAATGGCGAGCCTGTTTATTTCCGGGTGGCATTCAAACCGCCGGCAACTATTGGCAAGCCTCAGGAAACGGTTGACTTCAATGGCAAACAGGTGATCCTGGAGGCGCGAGGCCGGCACGATCCCTGCGTGGTTCCCCGGGCTGTACCAATCGTGGAGTCCATGGCAGCTCTGGTGCTGGCAGACCTGGCGCTCCAGCAACAGGCGCGCCGCTAGCTCGCGCCATACATCTTCTTGGACCTCCGGCAATCTCTTGCTGCGCTCTAGTGAGCAATTCCACCCAGCCGCAGGCCCCAATGCAAGAAAAGAGAAAAGAAAAAGGCATTTCAAGACATAGGTGAACTTGGGAAATTACATTGGGGCTCATCAGCTCATTGTGCAATAACTTATGCGGTCGAGTACTAGTAATGAATTATTTTCATTAAAGAAAGTGTCCTAGAATCCTTTCAAACTGAAGGGCGTCCTCCTGCTCGTCATGAGAAGCCTGGATTTTGAACAGACCTTTGCTACCGACCAACCTTTTCTGAAAATTAATCTTTTACCAGTGTTAGACTGATAGGCACCTTGAACTCTTGCCCTCCAGTAGTCTGGATCACCAGAGTTTCGTTGACAGTGCCTGCAGGTATCTGATCAACAAGGGCTATTATCTCTATTCGGTATTTATTCGCTGGTTTTTCACTGAACGCTTTGGCCTCCACCAGAAAATATTTCTTATTGTACTGCATGCTTTGTATATCAATCACCATGCCCCTGTTATTAGAGAGCACCACCGTCTTTTTTAGCAGACGTCCATCAGCTTTCTTGGCAATTATCCTGCCGAAAACCACACTGGAGGGCCAGACATCTATCTGTGGACGAATACGGATATACACTGGCACCCTGACCTCTTTTTTCTTGGGATGATCTGTCAGCAGCTTGATGAATCCTGACTTGTATACTCGCTCTGTGGCCTTGCAAACTACCTCGAGTCTGAAGGATTTTCCTCCCTCTTCCGGTTTCAATTTGTAGTCCACCAGCTTGCCAAGGTTGCTCGTTATGTCTTTGATCTCAAAAGGCCTATTGTCGCTGCTGGAAATATAGCGAGTCTGCCGCAGTTCATCTCCAACTAACCCTCTAAGGATAATTCTGGAAAGCGGCTTGACTTCTATGTATGGCCGCACTTCAGCGGTAATATAAATCTTCATGGTTGGCTGATCGGGGTCATTACTGCGAACCATTGCACTTTTTCTGATTTTTCCCTGAAAGCCCTTGGTATTTACCAGCAAGGTTATTTCTCCCGTCCCACCTGGGGGGATGGCCTTGTCGAAATTGGCCACAGAACACCCTCAACCAGGTTTTACCTGATAAATCTTCAGTTCGGCATCTCCACTGTTTCTTACCTCAAAGGTATGGCTGATTTTTGCTCCCTCCCACACGTTGCCGGCGTCAAAGGTAGGAGCAGAAAAAACCATGTGGGGTTTGCCTGATGCAGCAAAGCTCACTTGAATGAGGAATCCTAGTAGTACTGCAGAAATGAGAATAAGAACGGCCGGCCATTGCTTTACTCTTGTTACCATAATGAACACTCCTTGCGATAATTACCGCATCTGTGGGTTAATCCGAGAGGGACTCTCTTCTTGGGCAACTGGCTAGTTTATCCTCGAACGGTGCTGTTGCTTCTACTCAAATTGCTGCAACACATATGCCAGAGAGATCTTTTGGGGACAAGATTCGACTAGACGTCGAATCGACTTGATGAAAAAGTTCACATTTTGGCGCAAGTTGATCTATCAACCGTCCTGACCTGCTCGAAAAGGTTCAGGATTTCCGGATCGTTTTCCAGCCATTGGCGAAGATTGGCCAGAACCGTCCTGGCATATTGATTGGTCTCATCCGTCTTTGCTAATCTGAAATTTGTCCACATGCCATTCTTTTCACCTCGAACGAGATCGGCATCCTCCAAAATTCGTAGATGCCGAGAAACACTGGGCTGACTCACTCCGAGAACCGCTTGCATTTCACAGACACAAAGTTCCCGGTGCTGGAGCATCTTCAGAATCTTCGTTCGCGTGCCATCAGCAGCCGCCTTCATAACCCTCAGGTAGGTTCTCATAACAATCCTCCAGCTCTACGATTTTTGGTTGTATAACCATATAGTTATCAAATGTCAATAGATCCAGCTTCGAGCAGCTCAAATAAAAACCCACCAGGTCTGCTAACCTGGTGGGCTATATAGAAAGCACCATATCTATGGTGCAGTAAGATTTGGCTACCTTATCACCATCGCTGCCACAGAAACAATCTCTGTAGACTATCCGCAAAGTCTTGTTCGAAAGGACTATCCCAGCTAACCCGCCAGTCATAGTGTCGCAGCCACTGACGTCGGTGGTGGGCGAGTGAAATTGCAGCAATACCTGCGAGGACTAATACTGAAGAGATGAAGACTACCAGCAGCATAGGAAACAAAATGATAACGAAGCCAATAAGAATAAGCATAGCCCCCGGCATGTATGGCAAGTATTGTTGTATTCGCTCCTTCATAGATCGCCATCCTTCCTGTAAACCTAACCTCAGGCTAGGCGTGTCCCTGAGCTAAATTGGACACGCCTTCTCGCCTGTTTTTCGAACCAGAACTGCGAACATTTCCTTAACTTGCCACCTTGATCCTTCGCGGTTTGTGTTTCTCCGCTTTGGGCAAGGTAATTGTAAGTACGCCGTCCTTGTAGTTGGCATCCACAGCGTCGTTTTTGACCTCTACAGGCAAACGAAAGCTTCTCATAAAGACACCGTAGGTTCGTTCTTTTCGATGGTAGTTCTCTCGTTTATCTTCAGACTCTCTCTTCTTCTCACCACGGATGGTCAACACATCACCGGTGAGAGAGATATCAATATCCTTGCTATTCATACCCGGAAGTTCAGCCCGAACAATGACGTCCTCTTCTGTCTCGGAAACGTCAAAGGCTGGAACCCACTCTTCTCGCTCTTTCCACAGGGTAGGGATATCAAAGTCTTCCAGGAACCAGTCAAACAGGTCTTTTTCTGGTCGTGCAACTCCTGTACTCCTCCGAATCCAGGGTACGAGTTCAAACATAGTATGCACCTCCTTCATTAATTATTTCATCCTCTTACATCTTTTTGGACATAAAATAAGCACGACTTGCTTGACGTCAAGGGGGGAGGGTTATTTTTTTGCCCGGAATCAGACCTTCCTGCCGAGCACGGTTGCTCTTGAAGCTTGGTTACGGCTACGGTCACGATGCCCGTTTCGGCCTGCGGCCACGTGATACGGTTTTTACAGTTGCCGTAAGCCGTTGGCCGATACGGGCTTCGTTGCCGTTGCCCATTACCAGTTCTCCGACACAGGGCAAACGCAGGCTGAAGCGGGCAGAAATAGTGAGTGCTCGAGTAAAAGACAAAATTGCCGCTGTCTTCTCTGTTGCAGTATTCATTGATAGGAAATAGTATTCTCTGGCAACAAGCTTTGCTTTTTACATTGCCAGGAGAGAGAAAAGTGACCGATCGGGCAAAGGAAGCTCCATCTGGAAAATGCAGCCGGGCTTATCTCGTTCGTCATGGGGTGACAGCTCATAATAAACTGGGCATTTTTACAGGGTGGGGCAAAGAACCTCTAGACGAGCAAGGCGTACAACAAGCAAGGAGACTTGCCAGGGCGTTTGTAGGAATAAGACTGGCAGCATTTTATACCAGCCCTGTTGCTCGGGCCCTACAGACAGCCGAAATTATTGCCTATCAACTGCCCTGCCAAGTTTTGCCAGATTCTGATCTTGGTGAACTGAGAATACCCATGTGGGAGGGGCTTTCTTCCAAGACAATCCAGGCCCTCTATCCAGAGCAATTTCACCTGTGGCAGCGACAGCCTGCCCGCCTCTCGATGCCTGGCATGGAGGATCTCGCCACGCTCCAGAAAAGAATAGTAGGCTGGTTGGAGAGGAAATTTCAGGAGCATGCTGGTGCTGATTTTGCCGCTGTCAGCCACATGGGGCCCATCAGAGTGGCCATGCTGCACTATCTGGGACTGAGTCTCGAGCACTACAGGGAAAACATAATTGCCAACGCTGCCGTGGTGGTCTTTATAAAGAAATCAGTGAACCAGGAAGTAATAGTGGAGGGCCCCTATACAGGTGGTTGTAAAAGACAGCTGCTGTCAGCAGGCTGCTCCCTGTGCTCGCCGCAGCAGATGCGGATGAACAGATAGCACAAGACAGAGGGCATGCAATGGCAAGTCAATGCCAGACGAGAAAGCAGCCCGAAGCTGCTTTCTCGTCACGGGTAAAAAGTTCTGCTACTGCAGCATATTTTGCAGACCGTCGACAATCCTTTTTGGTATGGGATTCGAGTCCTCTGTGAGGTAAAGCGCCAGAATGTCAGCGGGTACGTTCAACTCCTCCCCTGCCTTCTCGAGATCAATGCCCTTTTCATCGCCTTCTTTTCACTCGGATCCATGCTCCCCTCCTTCTTTGCAACCATGGGCTTCGCGTAGGCCCCGCCGCTGCTCCGTCCTTTCATATCCTTGAAGAATTTACCTCAATAACCGTCACCAGGCAAGTGCTTCTCTCATGTCTCGAGAAACGGGGACATTCTCATGACTATTATTGCTAGTGACGTCATGGCTTTACGATGACGGGTTATTCTGGCACTGGTTTCACCGTCACATAAAATGTCTGACTGCCTCGTCTTACGAGAAAGAGAACCGTATCTTTCCCCTTGGCTTCCTCGAGAGCGTCTTTGTATTCCGACACTGATTGAATGCTGTGGCGGTTTACCTCTTTGATCACGTCTCCTCGCTGCAAGCCAGCATCATCTCCAGGACCACCCGGCGTCACATCTGTAATGACAACACCTTTTTCGTCCTTGGGCAAATCAAGCTGGACTGCCAGTTCAGGCGAAAGCGTTTGTACTGATATGCCCAGTTCTGTGGCTGTCGGTGCGGTAAGTTCTGACAGCTTCTCCGGCATAGTACCGATCTTCACCGTTACTGTCTGCTGTTTCCCTTCCCTGATCAAGCCAACCTTTATTCGTTCCCCAGGCTTTGTGCCAGCAACCACTCTACTCAACTCATGCGGTGACTCTATGCTCTCATTGCCGAACTTTACAATGATGTCGCCCCTTTTGATGCCGCTTTTTTCAGCAGGTGAATTTTTGATTACGTCCGCCACCAGAGCGCCGCCAGCCTGCTTCAGGCCGAAAGATTTTGCCAGCTCTGGAGTGACTTCCTGGATGCTCACCCCCAGCCAACCCCGGATGACTTTGCCCTTTTCGAGTTGGGGCAGGAGTGTCTTGGCTATATTTATTGGAATGGCGAAACCGATTCCCTGTCCAGAGGCCACAATGGCAGTATTGATGCCAATGACCTCCCCTTTCATGTTGAACAATGGTCCGCCGCTGTTTCCCGGGTTGATGGCAGCATCGGTCTGCAGAAAATCATCGTAAGGGCCTGCACCGATAACCCGACCTTTTGCACTGATGATGCCCACAGTCACCGTGCGCTCGAGGCCGAATGGGTTGCCGATCGCCATGACCCACTCTCCCACCTTGACCTTATCAGAGTCCCCGAGAGGGGCTCCTTCAGAGACATGTAATTTTCCTTTGGCCCTGATTAAAGCCAAATCTGTCTTGGGATCGCGGCCAACAATTTCGGCCTTGATTTCTTTGCCGTCATCAAGTTTCACCACAATTTCATCAGCATTGGCAACCACATGATTATTTGTCAGGATGTAGCCCCTGTCTGGATCAATAATAAAGCCTGAGCCAAGACTGCGCTGTTTCTGCTCCCTTGGCATCTGCCCGAAAAATCTTTCAAAAAAATCGTCTCCAAAAAAATCTCGAAAAGGTCCCCGCCGGCCGAAGGGATGAGGGAAAGGACGTCTCTTGATAATCTTGGTGGTGGAAATATTGACAACCACATCCTTGACCCGGTCGACCAGCTCGGTAAAAGACACCGGCGCATGCGGATAAGGTTTTATCTTCTTTTGCATGGCAGCAGCTTCTGGCTGAGCCATCAGCGAAGTGGCAAGCATTGCCGCTATCACTGCAAAGAGCACCCCCAGGGCAAGCACGCCGGGTCTTTTCGTCTTTCTGTAGACTTTGTACATATCCTCTCCTTTTCTCGCTGTCTACGTTCGCTTGATGGACCGCTTCAACACGCCCTCGGGCATCCAGGGTCTAGCAATCCGCATCCTTTATCTATTATGTTATTTTTGCTCAACTTAGACAATCGGAACGGCCTTAAGTTCCCGGGCAGTCTTGTTTTAGTCCTGAAAGGCACCTAGTATAATACTAATGCAACCTATGTAAAGGCCAAGTCATAAGTTTTTCAGCTGTGCACCCCGGTGAAGGCCGAGCAGTCGCCTGGAATCAGCTATCTATACGAAAACGATATCACTCTAAGAAGGAATCTGCCAAACAGCTGCTGGACCAGCGCTGCTCCAGTAGACAGCGGATATACACATGGACATCTGGCAGTTCAATGAACCTGAACCTCTAGCACCATTCATGAGGGTCTTGCAGCAAAGGGCGCCACAATTGGCACTCCATGCTTCCTGCCTCATGCAAGCTCCCCCAACTTCGGGTGCACAGCATCTCACTGCCCTGGCAACAGGTCTGACAGACTCCTGTGCGGCTGTCCGTCAATCTGTGCTTTCCTGCCTGGCTTCCCCCGGGCTGGTACAGGGAGCCTGCTGTCATGAGAGAGGTAGTTGAGCTGGCAGCCAGTTATGGAGAACCAATATGCGCTTCTTCATTGGCTGCCGTCTTCCAGCTGGCCTTGAAGCGCCGCTCTCCCGGATATTCTCGCCTTTTACTGCAGCTTTCTCAACGCTGGGGAGCACCATCCAGGCGCGCCCTCCTCAGGTCCCTGCAGCGCCGCCTGCGCCCATCTATTCCTGTTGGGGTGCTTCGGTTGCTGCTTGCCTCACCCGGGCCATCTCTGGCCCAGGTGTACCGGATCCTGTCAGCTGCCAGACAACAGATGCAAGCAGACTGCTGCAGAAAAAGACATGCACCACCTCTTTGTAATTCCAGAAAAATCTCCTCTTGCCGCACCCAGGTCAGTGGTTCGAGAAACCAGGTGGCGCCCCGCGCTTTTCTGAAGGCAGCCGGACGTCCTGCTCTGCGCGGTGCACGACGGCAAGAATGGCATTTGCTGAAGCATCCTTTCACAAGTTGCCGCCGCAGAATCGCAGGACCAGAGTGGCACAGCAGAGAGAGCTGGCACAGGCGACAAGGCGAGCCTGTGCGAACAAGGTTGGCCCCCGAATTTTCTCTAGAGCAGAGCCGACGACCCAGTGCCTTCAGCAACTGTCTCACTGTGAGCCGTTGGGGTGAGAGGCCAAGAGAAGAAGTAAGGTATTTGCAAAGGCTGGTCTCCTACCAGTCTGAAGAGCTTGTCCATCTATTCCAGCTGGCTCGAAAGGTCAGTCGCCAGAGCAGGAAAGTCGTGGTAACCCTTCACAATGCTACTCTTGGCGCTGCCAGCGGCTGGGGCATTCCTCCTTTCTCCCAGCAGCTTCCGCCCGAGCTGACCAGCGTCTTTGCCAAACAGGTGCGCAGTAGACAACGCGCCCTGCAGAAGGCTTACACCAACAACACCCACTGGCAGGAAAGGATTCAGCACCAAATCCAGCTGTGGAGCTCGAGGTTGATCCGGCCCCGTTTGCTCAAAGAACTTCACTGCATGAAAACGAGTCTTCTGGTCCACGAACTGCCCCTTGATCAATGGCACCTGCAACTGGAGCGCTTATCTGACTTGTTGTCAGAACAGGACCGCCATCGTCTCCGGGAAGGAAAAATCTTGGCTGTCGACCTCCTTCCTGTCACTGACATTGACAGCCGACTGCAGGCCACTTTCGCCTGGTACCTGGAGAAGAAGCATTGCCATCTTTCTTTCATCACGCTGTTATTGAGTCTCCTCAAGGTAGGGGAACAGTTGCTGCAGACAGGAAGGGCCGAATTTCTAGTGCTGCCAATCATTGACAAATTCTTTGCCTCGTCACTGCGAGACCTGGATCTAGAGTTTCTCCCTGGCTTTGTAGAAATGCTTCAACTGGCAAAAGCAGAGCCGCTTTTTCTTCTTGTCGACGACACAGCCAGGCGCGAAAAACCCAGCCTGCAGCTGGCAATGGCAAAATGGCAGCGCACCCTGCCCTTTCGAGGGCTCGGCGTTTTCTCGCAACCAGAAAACTTCCTGGAACCGACGCCAGCGGCCATTCTGGCGCACGTCAAAGACACCACATTGTTTGCACTCAGGCCTTTTACCGAGGTCCACAACCCCATGACACTCAGCACCTTGCTTGCCACGAGACCCGATAATTTTCTTAGCAGGACGGGATATGATTCTGCCTGGAAGGATGAACTGCCTTTTCTTTATACGGGAACGCAGGTTGAGCCCTTTACCGGTCCCTGCGATCAGCCGGAAGAGTTCCCTCCTCTGGTGGGCACCTCGAGAGGACCAATGCTTTTTGGTACTTACTACCGCACCCACCTCCGGCAGCTTGCCTTGAGGCGGCTTGGTCTCGAATCGCAGCCTGTTGCGGCTGCTGGGTGCAGCTCGGAACTTGATATGCTCTGGCAGGAATATGCCCGGATGGCAAATCTATTATAAGTCCGGATATGCAAGCGCTAAGATTGTCCGTGTGGATGTCCACTTTCGGCATAGAGGTTCGCTGCCCAGTACCCTGCCGGGTTGCCCACATCAAACCCTTTGCCGCTCAATTCCACAGCCAGCAACCCCTTTTCTCTGGCGATAGCCTGCACAACAGGGACGTCATCCACCTCACCTTCGGCGAGAGGCCGAATTCTTTCCACATAGTCGAAAAAATGCGGCAAATAAATGCCTCCTCCGAAGCTCTTTAGCCTATCTTTTGCCGACTCGGCAGGTGGACGCTCTGGTAGTTTGTCAGAATAGCTCAGGACCCGCATGACCCGCCTGGACTCCGCTGTCATCGGCTCCACCTCCAGGAAACCAACATTGCCGAAAGTGGTTGTCTCCTCAGGCGTCAACCAGAGCGCTCCTATGGTATCCATACCAAAACGAGTGAAAAAGGGCAGCATTTGTGCCACCACCGGCAAGCCATCCAGCAACACATTGTCAGGAAAAATGAGGGCAAAGGGCTCATTGCCGACAAAATCCCGACACAAACTCACCGCATCAGCTATGCCGACAGGTTGGTGCTGGACAAAGAAAGAAAATTTACATGAGCGGAAAAGAATCTTGGTATGAGCCTCCACTCGCGGTCCAACAAACTGATGCTGGTCTTCGAGTATGAATTGCCTGATGTTCTCCTTTTCAGGACTGATAACTATGGCAATTTCACGAACCCCGCTCGCAGCCAGGGCTTCTATGCTGTGAACAATGAGAGGCTTTGCTGCCACCATGAGCAGCTCTTTTGGCAGATCACCAGCTACCGATCTTACCCGGCTCCCCTTGCCCGCTGCTGGAATTATCGCTTTACTGACTCTCGTAAATGACACGGTATGTCTCCATAACCACATCTGCCATGAGGTTCTCATAGGCCCGATCGCGTATCTTTTGTTGCGGCTTCCATTCCTCTTCCCATAGACCTTTTTTCTGCACAAACACCTGCATGGTCAGCGACGTCTTGTTGCCTGCCGCCAGGGATTTGAAGTTGGCAATGACCTTGCTGCGATATCTGCCATCCACAAGCCAGTCTGTTTGCAGCTGCTGTGGTGAATCTGTGGCAGGCTGCAACACGAAGTTCTTTTTCTGCAGCACTCTCTCCACTGCCTGTCGGACTATTGGCTCCGGGGCATCGATAACCTGGCTGGCAGGCTTATTGGGAACCCCTTCCAGGCCACCGGTAGGAGTGGTACATTGCCCCAGGGCAGACAATAAGAACAGTAGCAGGGCCGTAAGCCCGTACCTGGTACACCTGTGCATTTCTTCTTTTCCTCTCACTACACAGGAGTTTTGCGTTGACAACCGCTCCGTGGCTACACTATTTTCAGTGAAAAGCTGCAAATACTAGACCCCATATGAGGTCGTGCCTATGGAATACGCCACCGCCCGCAACCGCATGGTTGAAAATCAGCTGATAAGCCGAGGCATCAAGGATCAGAGAGTGCTGCAAGCCATGCGGACTGTTCCCCGCCATCTATTCGTCGAAGAAGCCCTCCGGAATCAGGCCTACAGCGATCATCCTTTGCCAATCGGCGAGAAGCAGACCATTTCCCAGCCATATATGGTGGCGCTCATGACTGAAGCCCTGGAACTTCAGGGTGACGAACGCGTTCTGGAAATCGGCACCGGCTCTGGCTATCAGGCCGCCATCCTAGCAGAACTCGCCGAGAAAATCTATTCAATTGAACGTCTCCGCTCCCTGTCCATGAGGGCACGACGTATTTTGGACAAACTGGGTTATCTGAACATTGTTTTAAAGGTTGGTGACGGCACCATAGGTTGGAAGGAAGAAGCTCCTTTTGACGCCATCATTGTCACGGCCGGCTCGCCGGACGTACCTCAACCCCTGGTCGATCAGCTGGCAGTGGGCGGCAGACTCGTGATCCCTGTTGGAGACAGGTATTCCCAGTCGCTCATGAAGATAGTCAGGGAGAAAACAGGGCTCAAGAAAATCGATCTGGGCGGCTGCCGCTTTGTGAACCTGGTGGGCCAACACGGCTGGCAATCTTCAAACTAGGCAAGCTCCCAGCAAACTGGCTGCAGATGTGCCAGCAAAAAAGAGACCCTGCGGACCCGGATTCCTGCGTTGTCATGAGAAAACGGACCTCCATAATCGGCGTCATAGGTGCCGGGCAGTGTGATCAGGAGATCTATCATCTCGCCCGTGCTGTAGGCAGGGAAATCGCCCGCAAAGGCGCCATTCTGATATGCGGCGGCCTGGGTGGCGTCATGGCAGCGGCTGCTGAAGGCGCTGCTGATGCTGGAGGCCTCACCGTTGGCATCCTGCCGGGTGAATCCACTCGGGACGCCAACCCTTACATTCAGGTGCCTATAGCCACCGGCATGGGACAGGCACGAAATGTTATTATCATTCACACCGCGGATGTTCTCATTGCAATCTCAGGTGGAGCAGGAACATTATCTGAGATCGGCCACGCCCTCAAGACTGGCAAGCCTGTTGTCGGGCTGCAAACCATTGCCAACATCAAAAGTGTACGCTACGTGGAAACTGCCAGCCAGGCAATAGCTGCTGCCTTTGAATACCTCTCTTGAGGTTTTTTCCCATAGCAGTATGCTCAGCCGTTTACTTCAGCAGACCAGAAAGTAGGGCTCTGATCTGTTGTTCCATTACATGAACCCGGCTGCGGCTACGGCCTGGGTTACGATGCCCGTTTCGGCTTGCAGCCTGTATATCGGTTTCTACCGTTGCCGTAAACCGTTTACCGATACGGGCTTCGTAACCCTAGCCGAGAAACGAGCAGTCAAACTAAAGCCTGCGGCTACCAACATGTTGCCAAGAGATTCCCCGATTTCCAATAACGGCCATTCCAGTTGCTGCTCGACAAACTCACCTGTTGCCAGATGCTGGTGTATAAAAACGTATACATCTTGTATAGAAGTGTAGTAACTTATGGAAATAATAATATTATTACTATGTCAACAGCCAGCAGCACACGGTGAAAACCTTTTAATGTGTCCCATATTGTCAAAAAAGTGACAAAATATGTACCCCAAAACAGCATTTTGCTGTAAGAATTAACCTTCAGTCCCCTGCTGGCAAACATCGGGTCTACTCTTTTTTATACCTTCAACTTATTATTATTAAAGATTATTTTAGCCACGCCTTGATCATGACCTGACTTATGGCACCCTAATTGCTCATTCGTACAACAAAAGATACGAAAAAGGCTCCTTGGTGAAGGAGGAAGGAGGATGACAATGAAGAAACACCTGCTTGGCCTGCTTGCCTGTGCAGTGTTGCTGCTCTTTTTCGCCGCCAGCGTTTCTGCTGGTTGGTGGCATACAGGCTGGGGAAGGCACTACAGGAGCACTGCCCATGACATGCACAGAGTGCATCCCTGGGCGCGCCTGTTTCGCAGCGGCGACATTATCGGCACAGTGGTTTGCTCTGAAGACAATACCATCCCAGCAGAAGGGGCACAGGTCTTCATTCCAGGGGCATCGTTTGTCGCCATCACTGATGCAGACGGCACGTTTAGAATCTACAACGTCCCTAGGGGAACTTATGACATTGCCGTAGAATTTACAGAGGGCGTGGGCAGTGGTCAAACTGGAGTAAAGGTATTTCCTCGAAGAGTGACTAGATTGGCAGAGCCGCTGGTGGTGAAATGCGAAACTGAAAATGAAGTAGGCAACGATGTGCCCCAACCTCCAGTGCTAGAATCTATTGTAAAATTGGCTGACGATGGTTCAGCAACTCGGTCTTTTTTTGGCAGTGAAGACAAATACCAACTGACAGTCAGAGCAGAGGCTGGATCTGTAGTTCATCTTTTCACCTCAGGAGACTGTGCAGACGGCACTGATTATACCCAGATAACAATGCCGCAAGGCAGCAGCAATGTTACTCTCACCTTCCAGGTCTCTCTGGCATCCTTCTTTTCAGAAATATCCCTGACTGCGGAAAACGAAGTTGGCATGTCCGAGTGTGCAGGCCCATACCAACTATCAGAGGCTCTGCTCACGGAGTAGCAAGCCTCTGCGCTTGCAAAGAACGGCGGCTGGAAGAAAGCCCTTCCACCGCCGTTTTTTTTGAGTGCTTTAGTAATGCGAATATCACGCATTGCCTTATATCCAGCCATGGGTGCAGCAGCGATTCTGGCTGTCGCAGTTCAGCCATGGACCGATAGCAACGCAAGTCAGCCCTGGCATGAACACTTCTCCAGATGAAACCTTGTGGTTGAGGCCAGTCCTGCGGCCGTAGGTTATCACGCTACCATAGCGCGAGACATACTCAATTATTGACACGCCCCTGGCCTCCTCTGGCAGGCATATCGGGGCCATCTTACCTCGCCATGACCGGCCTGGCCCAAAATCTATCATTCTGGCTATAAAAATTTTTTAAGACCTTCAAAACTTTTTATGGTGCATCTCTGATGGTGTGGCTATGGAAGGCCAGTACCGTCCTTTATCATCATGACCATAACGCCCTGGTTTTAAAAATGTTTTCGTTTTTGCTGTCTTCTTGTGTCGACCGCCTGCCCCCCTTTCCTTCTGGCATATCCTTTGCTCAAAAGTCTGTGCACAATGTGCTCAGATTTTCCATCAACTTAGCGGAAAGGGTGTTG
>JAFDGZ010000071.1 GCA_019309045.1 Deltaproteobacteria bacterium
TTTCTCGGACGATCAACTGGGCGCCCATCTTTATTTCAGCTGAACCCTCCTCTGGTATACGGTGCATCATGGTTTCGCCGCTTTCATCAAACCACTCGATTACCTCAAGGAAAATAGACATGTTGCAGCTCCTTCAAATCTGGCGGGAAAACTCCCGCATCTACAAAAGACTGGCGGCAGTATGCCGATTCACCTGTCCAGGTTCTGGCCCGCGGCTAGGTTGAAAAGAGACTCACGCTTCCTTATCTTCTGGTCCAGCGCGTCGATGGCTTGCTTTACTTCCTTGAAAAGTTGCGGTTGCCACTGCTCTGTTGACTCCTGCACCAGGGTATTTACGGCCTCGGCAACTTTGTCAATAGTTGCCGCCATGCCCATATCGTAATGGTAGAGCTCTGCAAGTTTTTCCTCGTCAATAGCCACTGCAAAGAGACCCGCATAGCCGTAACGGGCAAAACGGATGGTGTCCGCCAGGCGATGCAGCGTACGGCAGGCCCTGTCCAATTCAGCGAGAGGGGTGAGCTGCCCGTCCGCCACCATGTCGGACTTGAGCTGATCCAGGAGGTGGATCTGATGGTCCAGCCGGGTGAAGAGTGCGTCTCTGATGTGTTTGTCCTGGGCCCTGAGGGACTCTCGTTCCTGATAAGAAGGCATACCGGGGAATATTTGCACGAGCCGTTGCCAGGAATCTGCCAGCTTCTCTTTGGTCAGCATGGAGTTTCTCCTTTCAATGTCTGCTAAAAGAGGGTCAATTTAGTCCCGATAGCAAGGATCGAGCCATTCTTGTTGCTGCAGCGGCCCTGAACAAATTCGCAGATGCTTTACTCGCAGGCCAGGAACATTTTCCCCGGGCGAAGCAGCGGAAGTGGCATCCGGCCTTTTGCTGCTTTCATAAGAAAGACCAGCAGCCGGCCATTTTTCTGACAGCAACTGGCCAGGACTGCAATAGAGCAGACAATGCTGCCATCCCGAAGCGTAACTCTTTGAGGTATCCCCAGAAAAGTCCGGCTTGACTTTCCTGGTTTTGTTGTTAGCTGTTATAGATATAGTCATTCTGGTGGAATCTTTTGAGTAGAAAAGGAGTGAAGTCATGGCCTATACATGTAAAACTTGTGGGGCGGTTGCCAGGGAGCCGGGGCATCTCTGCAACCCCTGTGGTGATGAGACTAGATGCAGTTTCTGTGGTGCACCGGCGGTAGATCCCAGGCATGTGTGTCGGGACAAGTTGGCGGCCATGAAATACAGTTGCGAAGGCTGCGGTAGAGTTGCCATGGAGGAAGAACACCTCTGTCAGCCAACACCTATCCGCTAGAGACGAATATAAATTCAGCACTAAATTGAAACTGCGAGATAGACTGGGCTTTCTCGCAGTTTCACTCTTTACTATCTTTATGTTTGCCGCCTTTTTCCAGTCTCAACCGGCTTCGCCGCGTGGCGCTGGTCAATTCCTTGATCCACTGCAGCCAGGCTGTTTGCTGCCTGAGCTGGGCTTCCAGGTATTGCTGCCGCTTCTGCTCTTGCTCGTTTTCCTGCTTCTTGATGGGTTCTCTGGCCCGTTTCAAGCGGTGATAGTTGAGAGAAGAGGTCCAGAACTGTGTGTTCAAAGGCACCCCGTACCTCTCCTCCAGTTCTTCCTTTAACGGGTGAGCCTGGTAGTCGAGGAGAAACTGTTCGAGGTCGAAAAGCTCCTGGTCGCGGACATAATAGGGAGAGTCCTCCCACCTGGCTACTTCATCCTTGAGCTTATCGAGCAGCTCCTCCATAGGAAGTGAGGGAGAATCGGCCAATCTCACGTCCTCCTGCAGGTGGCAAAGAGAACTTTGCAGTTGCCAAAGTGCTCGGTCGCTGGCTCACCCGCCCGTCACAAAGGACCTGTGCCGTTGACGGTGGTCTACTTCTTTTCCTTTGCTCCTGTGAGCGTCACCTCTAAGGGCTTGGGATTGACAGGGACAATTGCCAGCCGCCCAACTTTGAGATAGTGCTTCACAAGAGGCACTGACAAGTCTTCGTTAGAAACCTCAGCAGTCTCGTATGGCGGCATCACTACAGTTCCGCCGGAAAGATTCTCAAGTTTCATGCGTGCTCGGGACAAATTTTTAATCACTGGCATTTTCACCCTCCTCAAAATTAGCCACGGCTTGCCGGAAGGCGGCAGGAACTGGCACGGGCCGAGAGGTTTTTGGATCAACAGCCACGGCTACTATGTGGCCGTTAGCGACAAATCGGTCCGAACTGGATTCAAATATACTGAAATCAAAGGTGAAACTGGTGTTGCCAATTTTTCCCACCCGGGCGTGTACATGAAGAATCTCGTCAAAGAAGGCCCTGTCTCTGTATTGGGCCAGCGATTCCACATAGAAAAAATCTACCCCATTTCGCAGGAACTGATCATAACTATAGTTTATGGCCTTCAGGTACTCAGTCAGAGCAAGATCGAAATAGGTAAAGTAGTGGCCAAAGAATACGTGGCCCTGTTGATCCGTCTCCACATAGCGGACCTGCACGGGAAAAAAGAACCTGTACCTGAAGTCTCCTGACTGTCTCGGATCCGTCATACTCAATAAATAATCATTTTTTCATAGCAATGCAATAATTAAAGGGGTGGGGACGTCCATAAAATTATAAAATTTTCACTCAAACTGCAAACCCATTTCTTCTACGATTTTCCCCCCTCTTCTAACAGATATACTGACAGCAGGCTGGGTCATCCCAAGTCTGGCAGCTAGAGCTGTACCACTCACTCCCAATTCCCTCACAGCCCAATAACAAAAGACACTTCGTGCTGGCACTATTTTTTTGTATTTCCCTGCTTTGAAAATATCTCTCGCATCAACGCCAAAAATATCTGCTACCCGAATGGCCAGCTGCTCGATATTAAATCCTCGCGACTCGAGCTCATGTCCCCGTGCAAGTCTTTCCTCGGCTTCACCGAGAATTTCCAGGACAAAAGAACTGTCTCCAAGAATCCGTTCATCCCCTTTGACCCTCACCCCTTCATTTCTTAACCGTTCCACTTCTTGCCATCCCCCGTGGCTTCTGATCAATCCACCCCCTACAAGATCAGGTCTTCTGCCCCGTCCCACTCCCTCCTGCACATAAAGGCAGTACTCTCTTCGGGCACGATCTTTTTCGCTTGCAAAATGAGCCAAAACGTAGTCCGTATCCTGCCAGTCATTTTTTTGCTTTCCCAGGATAACACTATGGCCACAGTAGGCGTAACTACCTAGTGCATCGAAATCCTTGACCAAGCCGGCCCGCAAGGGATTCAGATGAATGTAGCGGACAAGCTCAAGAAAATAGGGGTCCTCTTGACAGAGAATGGACTTGTAGCGGTTCTGAAACAGGTGACCGTGACGATTGTGTTTTCGGTTGAAAGTCACAGCGTATCCCGTGAGAAGTCTCCTCATTACCGTTGCTATGGGGACTGTCCCTGTGCGAAGCAGAAGGTGGACATGGTTGGGGATCAGAGCCCATCCAAAACAGCCGGTAGAGGTCTCTTTCAAAATATCGCCCATACGGGCTAGAAAATCATTGCGGTCTTTGTTATCGTGGAAGATCTTATTCCGTTCTATTCCCCTGATGATGATGTGATGAAGCGCGCCTGGCGCGTCTATGCGGGCTTGACGTGGCATGAGAATATTTTATAGCTTCGGGACAAACAAGTCAATTTATAATTTTATGGACGTCCCCACCTCCTTTGTTTGGGGTTTTTTGTTTCTTGTACTTGCAGGGTGTGCAACCTAATTTTAACGACGGGCTGCTGCTGGTAATGGTATTCCAACGCCGGCCGCTGACCATGCTCGATGTACAATTTCTTGACTGGGAAAAGCCGATGGGCCGGCATATGTAGGATTATGAAGATGACGGGCCCCTTTTCGCAGCCTGCAGCCAGGCAAAAAGAGACTCGACACACTCTTTGATGTCCTGGAAGCAGAAGCGATAGGCCTCGAGACTCAGCCCAAAAGGGTCGGCAATTGCCCGGGTGCGTGAGCCGTAACGGGCAAAGGAGCGCAGAAGTAGAATCTTGCTGTTGGTTTCAGGATATCGATGCAGGATTGTATCTTTGTGCCCAGATTCCATCACCAGAATGAGATCGGCCCAGCTTGCCAGTTGGCTGCTGAGGAGACGAGCCTGGTGATCCTCGAGGTGAATGTTGTGTTCTCCGGCAACCCTGATGGCGGAGAAAGAGGCCCTGTTGCCAGGCAAGGCTATCAAACCGGCAGAGGCCACTTCCAGGTTGACACTGGGATTTCGCTGCAGCAGATGCCGAAAAATCGCTTCAGCCATGGGACTGCGGCAGATGTTGCCAGTGCAGACGAAGAGAATCCTTTTTATGGACTCAGGCCGGGGATGCATCAACACTCCCGCAGGGCAACCAGGTATGATGGCAAAGGAGGCCATGAACCGAGAGATCCATGGCCTCGTGGGGTGAGTTGAAAGGAGAAAGAGAGTGAGGCCTTAGCCTCAGTCAAAACCATAACCAGCCAGCCAGCTAAAGTCAACACGACACGGCCTCAAGTCTTCTTTTTTGGAGTGGCCACCTCGACGATTTCAGCACCAGTGAGCCCTGCCAATTCCTGAAAAGTAGTGGCGAACATGTTATTGGCAGCACCTGCAGCAGGGTATATTTCACTGAAGCGCTCGAGGCTCTTGTCCAGATAGACTGGTATCTTCTGCCGATGCGCCACTGGCGGAACTCCTCCCACTTCATACCCGGTTGCCGCCAGCACTGTTTGCGAGTCGGCAATCTTTACCTTGCGCGCCCCCAATAGCTTCTTGAGTTTCTTATTGTGGACATTCATGTCCCCCGACATCAAGATGAGCACCGGTTCGCCATCCGCCAGAAACAGGATCGATTTGACAATCTGTCCGAGTTGCACTCCCAGAGCCCTGGCTGCCAGATAGGCATTCTCTGTACTCTCCTCGAAAGTGTGAATTTCCTTGTCGATACCCTGATCGAAAAAAAACCTGCGAACCTCTTCAGCCGTAAACACATGCATTTTCCTTCTCCACTTCAGCAGTACTATTCGCCGATGATTTTTACCAGTACCCGCTTTCGTCGGCGACCGTCAAATTCTCCATAAAAGATCTGTTCCCAGGTGCCGAAATCGAGACGGCCATCGGTTACGGCAACCACGACCTCTCGGCCCATCACCTGTCGCTTCATATGAGCGTCGGCATTATCTTCGCCCACGTTGTGGCGATATTGCGACACAGGTTCATGGGGGGCGAGCCTCTCCAGCCAGACGTCATAATCGTGGTGCAGCCCGGCCTCGTCGTCGTTGATGAACACCGAGGCGGTAATATGCATGGCATTGCAAAGGAGCAGCCCCTCCCTTATACCGCTCTCGCGAAGACATGCTTCCACCTGGGGTGTGATGTTGATAAAGGCGCGTCGGCTGGGAACCTCGAACCACAGTTCCTTGCGGTAGCTCTTCATGAATTCTCTCTCCTCCTTGTCCCCTAGAGGCAAAAACTGTAAACTGGAGAACCTGAGCCGCCTGCGGCGGCATTGTCGTTGCTGCCAGAGCAGACCCCATTGTGGCAAGATCTTTGCTAATTGTTTGCTCGTCCACATTGCCAGAGATGAGAGCTCCTGTCAACATGCCCAGCGACAGCAAGGTTCTCCACGTTCTGCTGGAATTGCCTCCCCCGGGAGCGGTTGCTTGCAGAGCTGCAAAGCAGTGCTGAATAACGGGGTCCACCAGCAGAATTGTCTGGCTGGTTTAGGGGTGAAAGAGCTGGGAAAAAGCGGCGTCAATAACAACTGACAGCAAGCAGCTGGGAGGAGCAGAGAGGTAAGGCGACCATGACAGCGGTTATACTACTACAGCACTTGCATTTGACTGAGCCCAGAGACAGCGGTCGGAGGGTCCTGTTTGCAGGATTTATTGCTGGAGTTTTTTTGTTTTTCTGGTGTGCTCGAACAGTTGCTTTCGCCTCTGAGCCCCTCTTTTTTCCTCTGCAAAAGAGATTAATAGCAGACGGTCTGGAAGCAAACTACATTTATAAGGTTTTTCAGCGTCCTGAGGTGAAGCTCGAGGCCAAGGTGGTTGCAGCAAATCTCATCCGTAGAGAGAGCGCTCTAAATTATGATCAGTTTCTCACAGCCGCCACAGTTGACAGGGCAAGTCGCTACCTCAAGCAATATGATCATATTCTGAAACAAAGTGAGGACCGTTTCGGCGTGCCACCATCCGTAGTGGTGGCGATTCTCATGGTAGAGACGAGGTTGGGGACCTATACCGGCAGATATGGCACCTTTAATGTGCTGTCTACCATGGCCGCAGCGGTTGAGCCAAAGGTGAGACAGAAGATTCTGGCTAAAGTGGCCGCTGATCAAATGGCAGGAAAGTCAGGCAAGCAAGTTGTCAAACGATTGGACAAGCGAGCGAACCGTGGTTATGGAGAGCTGAAGGCGCTCATCAGATACCTAAATCGAAATGCTCTGGACCCTTTTGCCTTGAAAGGCTCCAGTGAAGGAGCCATCGGCATTCCCCAATTCATGCCCTCCAATATTGAACGGTACGGCAGGGACGGCAACAATGACGGCCTTGTCGATCTGTTCAACCATGAAGACGCCATTGCCAGTGTGGCCTGTTTCCTCGAGGCACACCGCTGGAAGCAGGCAGCTGGAATAAGGGCCAAGAAAAGGGTTCTTCTTTCCTACAACCACTCCAGTCACTATGCCAACGCTGTCTACCGGTTGGCCGAACTTCTGGCGCAGCGAACATCACGGACACAAGCAAGGCGCTAATCGAGAAGATTCCGCTCCAGCTGATGTTGGCTGCCAGTGAGCGGCAGGTGCCAGAGGCAGAGTATCTGGCAGGAAGGCTGCCTCGCAAACGTCTCTACAGGCGTTCATCCGAGCTGGCAGTCATCGACTTTCCTCCCCAGGAAGGGCAGCTATTGCTTTGTTGTCCAGGCTTCTAATCAGACTGGTTCCACAGCACGCCGCACTTCACAGGGTTTGCTTCTGAAGAGGCTGTTTGCCTTCTTGCTGGAAAAGAACTCGACTCCCACAGGAGTATCTGCTATTGTCGCCTGCACGAAAATGTGGTGAATCCTGGAAGGCTCAGGGAGTACACAGGGCAATGGACAGTGAAACTCGCCAGCAGTGAGGCTGAAAGATGATTCTCGGGCTCGATGTGGGTGGTACACACACAGACGTGGTAGTAATTGACGGCGATCAGGTGGTGGGCAAGACAAAAATGCTCACTGATGAGGACAACCTTATTGAAAGCGTCTGCTTTTCTATTCTGGAATGCACGGGAGATCTTGATCCACAAGACATTCAGAGGGTAGTGGTGAGCACAACCCTCGCCACCAATGCCATTGTGCAGAAGCGTATGCCGCCCGTGGGAATAGTGGTGGTTAGCGGGCCGGGTATGAATCCCGACGAGTACCGCATCGGCGAACATTACTATCCCGTGACAGGCGCAGTGGATCACAGAGGCATGGTGATCCAAGCCATTGACCCGCAGGAGATCGACATCCTGCGCACGAGGCTAAAGAATGCCGGGGTCGAAAGGGTGGCAGTAGTGGGCAAATTCAGTACTCGGAATCCGGCTCAGGAACAGGAGATTGCCCATTTGCTGGCGGACGCCTTTCCCACTGTGGTCATGGGACACAGCGTCTCGGGACAGTTGAATTTTCCCAGGCGGATAGCGACAGCTTACTTGAATGCGGCTGTGGCCCCGATGAGCGGCGAATTCTATCGAGCAGTGCAGACGTGCATGGAGCGGCGTGGTCTTATGATCCAGCTGGAAATCCTCAAAGCGGATGGCGGCACCATGGCCCAGGAGCGTTCGCTGCAGTATGCTGTGGAGACCATACTTTCAGGACCGGCTGCGAGCATTATGGGAGCCCTTCCTCACGCTGATCCTCACAGGGAAGAGATTGTTCTTGATATCGGTGGCACCACCACAGACATGGCGGTGCTGGTGGGTGGCGTACCGCTGCTGGAGCCCAGGGGTATAAGCATCGGGGGATACAAGACCCTGGTGAGGGCCTTGCGAACATGTTCCATAGGGGTTGGCGGCGACAGCTGGGTTCGCCTGGAGAAGGACCGGCTCGAGATTGGCCCTGAAAGGAAAGGCAGGGCAGTTGCTTATGGAGGACCGGAACCGACGCCCACGGACGCACTGATCACGCTAGGGGCTGCAACTGGTGGACACCGCCAGCGGGCTGCCGAGGCAATGCGCCGCCTTGGCTATCAACTGAAGACCGGAGTTGAAGAGACCGCGGCTATGGTGGTTGAAAAGACCTGCAGTCTCATCATGGAGGGGGTTGGGCGGATGGTTGACTCCATAAATCAGCAGCCGGTGTATACTATTCACGAACTGCTGGAGGGGCGCCAGATTTCACCTGAGGGTTTGATCATCATCGGGGGGCCAGCCGAAGAGCTCGCCCTGCCCCTGCAGAGCATGAGCGGCTGGAGCGTCAAGGTGCCGCCGCATCATGAGGTGGCCAATGCCATTGGCGCTGCAATTGCCAGGACCACCTGTGAAGTCACTGTGGTGGCTGATACGGAAAAAGGCTATGTTTGCGTTCCTGAAGAAGATTATGTTGCTTCCATAGACAGGCAGGCCAGCACCCAGGAAGTGATCGATCTCGCCTTTGGCCTGCTGAAGTCGAAGGCATTTCGGTTGGGCGCGGACGAGGATGATCTCGAAATGGAGCTGCTGGAAGTGCAGGAGTTCAATATGGTGAGGGGCTTTTCCACCGTTGGCAAGAATATTCGGGTTCGAACTCAGATAAAACCGGGACTAATAAGCCATTACAGGGAGGCTGCCGCATGAATGCCAGTCGCCGTACAGGACTCGTTTTCTTTCCTGCTTTTGACTGGGCTATCAGTCCAGACCATCCTGAGCGGGAAGAAAGGCTGCTGTACACCCAGGACCAGGTCTTTGAAGAAGGGATCATGGACATAGAGGGGTTGACCGAACTCAAACCCAGACTTGCCAGCCCCGATGATGTGCAGCGGGTTCACTTCTGCGTTCCGGACATAGAGCACAGTGTGACAGAGAGCCATCTCATTTCTGCAGGCGGCTGTCTGGTGGTGGCAGACGCTCTCATGAAAGGTGAAGTGGATTGCGGCTTCGCACTTGTGCGGCCGCCGGGACATCACGCCATGAAGGTGGTGCATGGCTCCAGAGGATTCTGCACCATCAATGTGGAGGCCGTCATGGTGGAGTACCTGCGGCACCAGTATGGGGTTGACAGAATAGCGATTGTGGACACTGATTGTCATCATGGTGACGGCACCCAGGATATCTACTGGCATGATCCCAATACTCTTTTCATTTCCTTGCATCAGGATGGCCGCACCCTGTATCCAGGATCAGGCTTCCCGGAGGAAATGGGTGGGCCAAACGCTCTGGGCACCACAGTCAATGTTCCTCTTCCCCCGGGCACCTCGGCAGAAGGCTTCCTCTATGTACTGGAGCGCATCGTCCTGCCTGTTATCGAGGAATTCGAACCAGAGCTTATTGTCAATTCCGCTGGCCAGGACAACCACTACAGTGACCCCATTACCAACATGAATTTCTCGGCTCAGGGCTATGCCGCCCTCACTGAAAGATTGCAGCCGCATATTGCTGTGCTGGAAGGAGGCTACTCCATAGAAGGGGCTCTACCCTACGTGAACGTGGGTATTATTCTGGCACTGGCCGGCATGGACTACTCCAGGGTGAGAGAGCCTGACTATGATCCGGACAGAATCAAACAAAGTGAGATGGTAACTGCAGCCATACGACAGACGTGCGACCAGATCCTGGAGCTGAGGAAGAGCCTGCCAGCGAAAAGGGAAAAGTATGTGAAAGGAAGCCAGTACGTGGAGCGCACCAGGAAGATATTCTATGATACTGACGGGTTTTTCGAGGGACAGAAAGAAACTGTGAGGATCTGCCAGGAGTGTGCCGGCCTGGTGAGCATTGATTCCTGGGCTGACAGCGGCCGTCGCATCTTGGCTGTTCACGTGCCTCGAGGCGGTTGCGAAGTATGTCGGGCTACGGCAAACCGCTGGTTTGATAATGCCAGCACCAGGCGGTTCGATCTCGTATGTCTGCAGGATCGAGTTGCCGGCACCTATCAGGTCAAACGGGCGTGAAATGACCGACAAGATATTTTTCAAAGAGTGCACCCCTGCAGAGTTGGAAGATTGGGTTCAGCAGGCAGGACAGCCCCGCTATCGGGCGCAGCAGCTGCTCAACTGGGTATATCGCAGACAAGTTGAGGATGTCCAGGCCATGACCAATCTCAGCAAGGAGTTCCGCAGCTGGCTGAGGGGCCGGCTGCTCATGAGGAGCATGGAGTGCGTGGATTGTCTGCAGGATAGCGACGGCACCAGAAAGCTAATATTTCGCCTGTCTGACGGCCGGCAGGTGGAGAGCGTACTTATTGCCGAAGAAGCCAGGCTCACCCTCTGTCTGTCGACCCAGGTTGGCTGTGGTTTTGGCTGCCGCTTCTGCCTTACAGGACGTCTAGGCTTGCAGCGAAACCTGAGTGCGGGTGAGATTGTGGAGCAGTTCTGTGCAGCACGGCGGCAGCTGGCCTCTGAAGAGCGTATTACCAATCTGGTGTTCATGGGTATGGGGGAGCCGCTTGCCAACCTGCAGCAGGTCCTGAAGAGCCTGGAGATTTTGACCTCCAGCAAGGCCGTCGATTTTTCTCCCAGACGGATAACTGTGTCCACTGTAGGTCTGGTGCCGCAGATGGAGCGTCTGGGCGACCGTTTTCCTGTAAACCTGGCTGTGTCGTTGCACGCGGCAGATAATGAGACCAGAACCATGCTCATGCCCGTGAACAGGAAATATCCCTTGGAGGAGGTGCTGGAGTGCTGCCGAAGGCTGCCCTTGAAACCTCGCCAGAGGATTACTTTTGAGTACTTGCTGCTCCGGGGGGTGAACGACTCTGACGAGGCTGCCAGCAAGTTGGCCAGACTGTTGACTGGCATGAAGGCCAAAGTGAATCTCATCCCCTTCAACGACTACCCCGGAGCAGAGTTCAGCCGGCCAAGCGCGAGCAGGATTGAAGCCTTCAGACAGATCCTTGTTGCTCACCACTTGACCGCCACAGTGCGTCAGAGTAGAGGTACTTCTATCCTGGCTGCCTGCGGACAGCTGGGGACTGGTGGGCAATCCAGAGGGCATGAGTTCTTATCAGAGAAGAGCCATCTGGCAGGTCGCAGCCCTCTCTGACTTGACAAAGAAGGGTGCCTGTACTAACAAGGTCTCAAACTTGTTGACAGTTTTGCCTGGAACATGAAGGGCTCTTTCCACCTTTGCCACAAGGACCATGACAATGCTCGATTTTGACAAGGCTGGGGGATTGATCCCAGCCATCATCCAGGACGAGAAGAGCGGCGAAGTGTTGATGCTTGCCTACATGAACCAGGAAGCCTGGGACAGGACCCTGGCCACAGGCAAAGCTCATTTCTGGAGCAGATCGCGGCGCAAGCTCTGGCTGAAAGGAGAGACTTCTGGTCACGTCCAGCTGGTGGAGAGCATTTATGTGGACTGCGATTGTGATGCCGTGGTTGTCAGAGTAAAGCAAGTTGGCGGGGCAGCCTGTCACAAGGGATACAGAAGCTGCTTCTATCGCAAGGTTGAAAACGGCCAACTGCAGGTGGTGGGAGAGCAGGTGTTTGATCCGGAAAAGGTCTATAAGAAGCAATAATACATCCCTGTGAGGATTGCTAAAGGAGGTCTTTAGTTCAGTGCGGCAAGTGAGTCTTGGTGTACCCAAAGGAAGTTTACAGGAAGCAACACTTGAACTGTTCAGAAAATCTGGCTGGCGCATTTCACTCAGTTCGCGCAATTATTTCCCAGAAATCAACGACAGTGAACTGCGGTGTTCTATTTGCCGGGCTCAGGAGATGTCTAGATATGTGGAAAGCGGCACCTTTGATGTGGGCTTGACCGGCAAGGACTGGATCCTGGAAAACGGTTCCAGAATCAAGGTAGTTGCCGACCTGATTTACTCGAAGGTGAGCCAGAGAGTAGCTCGCTGGGTGCTGGCTGTGCCCATGGACTCTGAGATTCGAGAACTGAGCGACCTGGAAGGCAAGAAGATCTCTACTGAACTGGTCAACTTCACCAGGAACTATTTTGCGGACCAGGGCATCAAGGTACAGGTGGAATTTTCCTGGGGTGCAACGGAAGCCAAAGTGATCTCGGGCCTCTGCGACGCAATTGTGGAGGTTACCGAAACTGGGAGCACCTTGCGAGCCAATGGTTTGCGCATCGTCAAGGAGCTGATGCAGTCCAACACCCAGCTCATTGCCAATCTGGCCTCGTGGGAAGATCCATGGAAACGGCAAAAGATCGAACAGATTGCCCTTCTGCTGCGAGGAGCATTGCAGGCGGAAAACATGGTTGGGGTCAAAATGAATGTTCCCGAAGAAAAAATAAGTGATATCATGGAAATAGTTCCGAGCCTCAATGCGCCCACAGTCTCACATCTCTATCAGACCAACTGGCTGGCAGTGGAGATCATAGTGAGCAAAGATAGAGTGCGCGATCTCATTCCGGCGCTCATGAAGCGGGGGGCTGAGGGTATTATCGAATACCCTCTGAATAAGGTGATTTGACAGATTCGCCGTTAAATCTGCCAGGGTTGACTCGTCAGCTGCCTATGGAGGGCACGTTATGACAACTGGGCGTTCTGTAAAAGCATGCAGATCTGTGCAAAGCTGGAGATACTGGTGGGTTCTGGTCCTTTTTGCTTTCGTTGCCGCCGGCTGCGCAGGGGAAAGCAAAGCCGTGAAAAAGAAGAGGGCTGAAAGGTACGTGAACGAGGGAGTTCTGGCGCTGAGGGGGCGCGACCCTAACCTGGCCCTGGAGAGGTTTCTCAAAGCGCTCAAGGACGATCCTGAAAACCCCTATGTTCACTACAACATTGCCATTGCCTACTGGGCGAAGCGGGATACTGCCAAGGCGAAGTTGCATTTTGAAGAGGCCATCCGCTTGAAGCCCGGCTATTCCGAGGCCTATAACAACCTGGGTGTCATCTATCTCGAACAGGGCCAGATCCAGCAGGCGATAGAGTCTTTCAAGAAGGCTCTCAGCAATCCACTCTACAGCAATCCTCAGGATGCCCACTACAATCTTGGCAGGGCCTATTTGAAGCGCAAAGAATACGGCAAAGCCATCCTGCAATTGAAGCAGGCGGTGCAGATTATTCCTGAATTTGCCTCGGCTTACAACAGCCTTGGCGAGGCGTACCAGGGCATGAACATGCTGGCCGAGGCAGAAGGCTCTTACCGCAAGGCACTCAATTATGCCCCCGAATATGCCAAGGCCAGGTTGAATCTGGGGAGGTTGCTCTACCAGCAGAGAAGATTCAGTGAAGCGCGGCAGGCTTTCGTGGAAGTCATGCGGCAGGCCCCCGCATCCAACGAGGCTGAAGAGGCACGAAGCTACTTGCAGAGCCTACCCTAACTTTTCTATTCAGATACTCATGAAAAAGGAAAAGAATGATCAGCACCCGTGCCAGTGAAATCAGACCGTTCATTGTCATGGATGTGCTAGAGAAGGCCCAAGAACTGGAGCGAGCCGGCGAGCACATCATTCACCTGGAGGTGGGAGAGCCAGATTTCGACACACCCCGCTGTATTGCAGCAGCGGGTGAAAGAGCACTCCAGCAGGGAATGACTCACTATACTCACAGTCAGGGTCTGCTGGAACTGAGGCAGGCGATCTGTGAACACTATGCCCGGCAATACCAGGTCAGCATTTCCCCGGAGCGGGTAATTGTCACTTCTGGAACTTCTCCCGCTATGCTGCTGGTCTTTGGAACACTGCTGGAAAAAGGCGATGAGATCATCATCTCCAATCCCCACTATCCCTGCTATCCCAATTGCATTCATTTCGTTGGCGGCAAGACAGTTGCTATTCCTGTAGAGGCTGAGGATGGCTTTCAGTACCGTTCCGAGGATATCCGCAGCAGGCTGAGCAGTCGTACCAAAGGCATCCTGGTCAACTCACCAGCCAACCCTACGGGCAATCTGCTCGAAGAAGAGCGTCTGGCTGCCATTGCCCACATGGGGCCGGTGGTGATATCTGACGAGATCTATCATGGTCTGGTATATGAAGGGAAAGCCCAGTCTATTTTGCAGTTCAACGACAACAGCTTCGTCCTCAATGGCTTTTCCAAATTGTACGCCATGACAGGCTGGCGTCTTGGTTACCTCATCGCTCCGGAACAGTTCATCCGGCCGATGCAGAAGATCCAGCAAAATTTCTTCATCTCCGTTAATACTGCGGCGCAGATAGCAGGAATAGAAGCGCTGACCTCACCCGAAGCCGCCAGGGAAGTAGAGCGCATGAAGAGTATCTACGACGAGAGGCGCCGCTACATGATCCGCCGTTTGAAAGATATGGGTTTTGGTATTGCAGTGGAGCCCACTGGCGCCTTCTACATTCTGGCAGATGCCCGGAAGTTCTCGGGAGACTCCTACAGGTTCGCTTTTGACATTCTCCACAGGGCCAAGGTGGGTGTTGCTCCCGGCATAGACTTTGGCAGCAGGGCGGAAGGCTACCTGAGGTTCACCTACGCCAATTCTCTGGAGAACATTGCCGAGGGCATGGATCGCTTAGAACACTATCTGCAGAGCCTCTAGCCGAAACCTCGAGGTCCGCGAGTCCATGGGAGATGAATATCCATTCGGCCACATTTGTTGGCAGTGCTGTGAGGCCAGAGCAGTATCCTCCAGCTGATCTGCCTGAGGTGGCCTTTGTGGGCCGCTCTAATGTGGGCAAGTCGTCACTGATCAATCGACTTGTCAATCGCAAGAAACTCGTGCGTACGAGCAAGACCCCTGGCTGCACTCAACTCATCAACTTCTTTGAAATAAACAAGCGCTATCGGTTCGTGGACCTGCC
>JAFDGZ010000072.1 GCA_019309045.1 Deltaproteobacteria bacterium
ATTATACTGTCATAATGCTGCCTTGAGTGTCAACGTTTCGATAATGACGGACCCGGGACCACATTCCTGACGAGCCGCTGCTGCCAGCAGGCAAGGTCTGAGGGCCTTTCGAGGCTGAGATTATCTTACTGTGTGATTTACCATTTTTTATTTACACAAATAGTTTGACTTCCCTGAAGCGGTGTGCTAGGGTTCAATTACTCAACAAAGGGCTCCCCTTATTGGGGAGCCGGTTTCGTTCTGGAGGAAGTTCCATTTAACAAAAGTGGCAGCCTCGGATTTGGAACCATGAGAATTTTCGTGAAAGGAGGGTGTCACTATGCCTGATGGAACTGTCAAGTGGTTCAACGACCGCAAAGGGTACGGCTTCATTGAGCAGGAAGATGGTCCGGACGTATTTGTTCACCATTCGGGGATCAATGCTATCGGATTCAAGAGTCTCAATGAAGGCGACAGGGTAAGCTTCGAAGTAGAGCAGGGCAACAAGGGTCCTGCCGCAACGAACGTCACCAAGATCTAATCAGTAACTTGCCTATCGTGGGCATCTTGCCTGATGAGGCGAGATGCCCTTTCCGTTTGTTCTGGGTTGAATCTAATCACATAATGGTAGTATAGTAGTGTTGAGCGTCGAAAAAGGTAATGAAAGCCGCTGAACAGCGCTGTTGTTTTTGTCTCGATTCCAAGAGAAGAGCTATGCCACTTCCCGCACTGAAAATAGGAAATATAGTCGCCAGGATTCCCATAATCCAGGGTGGTATGGGTGTGGG
Organism: Deltaproteobacteria bacterium; assembly: GCA_019309045.1. Taxonomy (NCBI): domain Bacteria; kingdom Pseudomonadati; phylum Myxococcota; class Myxococcia; species Deltaproteobacteria bacterium. The sequence continues at coordinate 768 of JAFDGZ010000072.1, forward strand.
CATCTCCCTGTCCGGCCTGGCCTCGGCCGTTGCTGAAGAGGGTGGCATCGGGGTTATCGCCACTGCAATGATTGGCATGAATGAGCCTGATATATATGCCAATCCCCTGCGAGCCAATATCCGCGCCCTGAAAAGAGAGATCCGGAAGGCGAGGGAGATGACCAGAGGCATCCTCGGCGTCAACATAATGGTAGCCCTGACTAACTTTGCTGACATGGTCAAGACTTCGATTGAAGAGGGAATCGACCTCATATTCTCTGGAGCCGGGCTGCCCCTGGATCTACCGGGGTATTTGAAGAACATGGCCGCCACCAAGCTGGTGCCCATAGTCTCTTCTGCTCGGGCGGCCAGAATAATCTGCAAGAAGTGGCGGGCAAAATTCGATTGTCTGCCGGATGCCCTGGTGGTTGAGGGGCCCAAGGCCGGCGGCCATCTCGGCTTCAAGCCCGAACAGCTGGAAGACCCACACTTCGCTCTGGAAAATCTGGTGCCAGAAGTCATCGAGGCGGTAAAGCCATTTGAGGAAAAGTACCACAGGGCCATCCCGGTAATTGCAGCAGGGGGCATTTACACCGGGGCTGATATTTGCAAGTTCTTGCGGATGGGTGCTGCAGGGGTGCAGATGGGAACCCGTTTTGTTGCCACCCATGAGTGTGATGCGGACCAGAGATTCAAACAGGCATACATTGAAGCAAGAGAGGAGGACCTGGTGGTTATCAACAGCCCGGTAGGGCTCCCTGGTCGGGCGATTCGCAATGAATTCATCACCGAGGTAGAGCGGGGGAAAACGAAACCCTTCAAATGCCCCTATCAATGCCTCACCACCTGTGACTACAAGAAAAGCCCGTACTGTATTGCCTTTGCCCTGATGAGCGCCAAGAAAGGCAATTTGAAGCACGGCTTTGCCTTTGCCGGCCAGAACGCCTACCGCGTGGAAAAAATCACTTCGGTCAAGGAGTTGATCAGCTCCCTGCTGCAAGAGTACGAAACCGCGGCTGCCCAGGAGAACAGTACTGCCTCAGAATCTACCCACCAGTTGACTCGCATAGTGCAACCTTCTTCTTGAGTATTACTCGGCTACGGCTACGGTTACGAGGCCCGTTTCGGCTGGCGGCCACGGCTTTCGGTTGATCTTGTTCTCCGATACTCAAGCTAATGACAACAGCCATCCTGGTGAGACGGCAGGAATGTCTGCTCGGGGGCTTCGGCTCGCCCAGAGCTGCCAGGCCTCTTTCAGCTGTAGTTCAATCTAACACGTTGCCATGCTCCGCTCACCGATACCGGCCTCGTAACCGTGGCCGTCTACCGAGGCTGAACAACGCAGGCTAAAGCCTGCGGCCACCGACATATTGCTCTGCCGTGTACCAATAACTCATAACTGAATGATCGCAAATAGTAGGCTGCAGTGGGCTGTTATTCGATCGCCCCTGGAGAAGCGCTCCTACAGTGAATGATTCGCTGCAGTTGTCCAAGCAAAGCATTTGAGAATCTTTCCTGACTCTCTATATCAAGCCGTGCACCATGTACCGTACACCCTGGGCCGCTCTTTATGACTCGCAACCCGTAGCTCGCAACTCGCAACAGGCCAGCTGCAGCTCCCATATCCGCACTCACTTCACATTCCCTTGAATGGGCCGACACCGCCCTACTCCAACACCTCCATTAGCACTGGGGTCACTATAGCAAAAGGCGGGGTTTGATAACTCTGCCAATCACCCCAGGTCTGCTTTGTGTTGAGAAAAGTGCGCAGGGAATCATCCCTTGTAAAAAGATGGTTCCAGCGCAGATCCAGCTGACCATCCACCAGATTCGCGAGATCTGCCATTTCTGCCGGGATGCGGCTCATAAGCTCGTTCGATTGCAAATAGAGCCCTCGAAGCTCCGAAAGCTTCCCCAATTGGTGTGGGATTGGTCCTCTTAGCTGGTTATAGGCCAGATCAAGGTAGAGAAGATTACTCAGATCCCCAAGCGCTGCTGGAATACTGCCGGTAAGCTGATTCCTGGAGAGATAAAGGTACTGAAGACTGTTCAGATTGCCCAGCGCGGCTGGAATGCTGCCAGCAAGCTGGTTATTAGATAGAGAAAGGTCCTGCAGATTGCTGAGATCCCCCAATGATGCTGGGATGCCGCCGGTAAGCTGGTTGTTAGACAATAATAAATATTGCAGTTTGCTGAGCTTCCCCAGTTCTGCTGGAATACTATCAGTAAGTTGGTTATTAAATAGATTAAAGTAGAGAAGATTGCCGAGATCTCCCAATGATGCTGGAATGCTGCCGGTAAGTTGATTATCGGCTAGATGAAGATACTGAAGATTGCTTAGGTGGCCAAGCTCTGCTGGAATGTTACCTATAAGCTGATTATTGTCTAGATAAAGGTACAGCAGACTGCTGAGGTCTCCCAGTTCTGCTGGAATGCTGCCAGCAAGCTGGTTATCGTATAGATAAAGGTAATAAAGTTTGCTCAGATTCCCAAGCGTGGCTGGAATGCTGCCAGTAAGCTGGTTACTGTTTAGATAAAGGTACAGAAGATTACTCAGATCGCCAAGCTCGGCAGGCAGCGTACCCGCCAGGTTGTTGTCACCAAGTGCTATCTCCGTTACCGCGTCACCGCCGCCACTGCTGCCAACGTGCAGCCCGTACCAGCTTCCTTCCGTGCCGGGCAGGGCGAAGCCGTCTGCTGCCAGGGGCGGCTCTTTCCAGCCGCTGTTGTCAGTCCAATTGTCGCCATCGGTGCTGTTGTACAGGGCGATGAGGGCCGCACGCTCCGCAGCCGGTATAGCAGCCCACACCCGAGGCACGACAGCCAATAAACTCGCAACCACGCCAACCAGTGCAAAATAGAGACACTTCTTCATAGAACTCTCCTTTCGCCTGCACTCTGGCCAATGGCTCCATGAAAAGAAAGGCCTGCTAATCTAGATACATACCACCCTTCACATTGGAGGGCGGCAAAATCTCTCAAAAATGGTGGACAAGCCGATTTACAGAAAAGTGTCCTGATACTGTCACAGGGCTGCGATTCCTGTCAAGCAGAGAGTTGACGGTGCTCGCGCCATTCCTTTTAGCGGCAAGATGCCGCTCCCACAGATTCATCGGGGAGTACGCATTTACCAGCAGGCAGCTGAAGGCATCGTCTACATAAGTCACTCCCGATGATAGCCGATCACCTTTCCTGCATACCGCAGCGCAGGCTAAAGCTCGCGGCCACCATTATACTGGTCTACTGTTTATCAAATGTTTGCGCAGCTTTTCTGATTCACAATTCCAAGCCGTACACCCTGTACCATCCACCCTGTACCCGTGATAACCGGACAAGCAGGCACTCACCTTGCATAATCCAGCTAAACAAATCGAAGAAGAGAGGGTCTTATGAAGCTGATAGACATAGTTCGGCAGGGTGCTCTGGAAAAGATGAGCAACTCCAAAATTCGCCATTTCATAGAGCTGTCAAAACTGAGTGATGCCAAGCTGTTGTATTGCCTCTCCTTTCAGGAGACGACAGCTGCAGAAGCTCAATCTCCCCTGGAGCCAAAGTCTCAGTCCAGCCACAATCAACCAGAACAGGAGGCGGAGCAGCAGCCTGAAACTTGCCATCCTCCAAATGTATTCCGCAAACCGCCCCTTCTTTTTCGTAACTTTTAGTATACTCTTGATTCACCGCGATAGGCACATGTATACACATGTGAAACATGGACGGAAACCAGTCCTGGCCCCATTTTCCTCAGGAAGATGAAGGAGTGAGGTCAAGTTGCACGGCATATGAGCGGAAAGGAAAATCATTTTCTAGAAAACTAGAGGCAAATTAAAGCAACATTATCTTATAAAAGAAAGTTAGTATAGTATGATAGTTAGAAAAAGTATTCTAGAAGTATAGATAGAAAATATTTTATTGGCATATATATTGCTCATTGTCTAACATGCTCTGGATATCATGTTGTAACCTAAATAGTGGGGGAGAAAATGCAGAAGAAATGCATATCTTTTATTGTTATCTTAGTGTTAGCTTGTGCATCTTATTTTGATGGTAGAGCTAATGCTACAGACTACTCGCCTAATGTTCATTGGGTATTTGTCATTGACACTAGCGGAAGCATGAAATTAAAAGGAAAATTAGATTTACTTCATGAGATTACCACAAAACTGGATCAGGAATTTCTAGACACACGCAAAAATATTCTCAGAACAGGCGATCGAATCTCCCTTATTTCCTTTGACGAACAGGCCAGGCTCGAAGCTACCTCTCTATATCAGACGGAAAGCGACCTTGCACTCATCCGTGACAAATTGCAAGCACTAAACAAGAGAAGTGGCTCTCTGACCTTTATATCGGAAGCAATAGTCAAGGCTGTTGATGTAGTCAACAAATATGACAAGTTTTTTCCGACAAATGCGCTCTATGTTTTTACAGACGGCAAGTCAGAGCCCTACTCTCCCCGATGGCCCAGGAAGAAAATTCAGCAGAGAAAAAAAAGAGATGCAGAGAACTTCCGCAAGATCGCCCTTGCCGGCAGAAATAAGGGCCTCAACGTCTGGGTGGGTGTGTTGAAATGGGCTGCTTTTAAAGATGCCAGGTCACTGGTGGGCAGTATGGGCAAGACCGGGCACCTGGTGGATCTCACCGATTTCAGTCGGCTGTCGCTCGAGAAAGCCTTGCAGGATTTTGCTCGCAGTGTGCGCGCTTATGTCAAGGTTCCTGCCCTGGAAACCGTCAACCTGGGTACCATCCCTTTCAAGGCCGACTCCCTTTACGAGAAGACCATCTCCCTGCCTTTGATTACTGACAAGATAGAAAAGGCCCCACCAATCACCGGGGTGGTAAAATTCGAACCCGACAATCCCAGTGCCGTCAGCAGTAAAGGCCTCATCCAGGTGAAGACTACTGAAGACAGGCTGGTGTTGGATTTCAGGATCGCCAACAGCGCAGCATTGAAGGCCGGGCGCTATAAGGGCAAGGTCAAACTGATGCCCGTCGGCAACAGCTACGGCGCAGTCCTTATTGAACCATCTCAGTTTGAAGTCAGGTTCAAGAAATCGGGCGCCTTCTCGTACTATGCCTCGAGAGCAGCTTTGCTGTTTCTGTTCTGTTCTCTGGTTCTTCTCTATCTGACCAGCAAGATAAAAAGAAAAATTCCTTTGAAAGTATAATAAGTTATCTTGTAGAGGAAAGGAGAATGCCGCTATGTTGAAAAACTTGGTGTCAGTAACAAGCAAATTCTATGAAGACCAGGCCCTCATTTTTCTCACCTTTGGAGGCTTTGGTAGATATGTACTCTATCTTCTCTACGAAGAATTTAAACGACTGCAAATACCGGAAGACAAGGTGCGTTTTCTTGCCTTCGACACAGAGCAGCCCCACAGGGATCGCCTGGATCTCCAACGCGAAGCAGAGTACCTCATACATCTGGATCACTTTGACGGCGACATTTACGTGGAAAACGAGGAAAACCGCGACTTAAAAAAGGCCGTGCGACACATTCCCCTAAATCTCCTCTGCGACATTGAAGCAGGCTGCAAGGGAGTACCGGCAGTCGGCTTCGTTGCCTTCCACAAGTATGACGACCTGGTGATCACCAGAGAGGCCTTGCGCCTCATAGACGAGGTGAGGGCAAAGAATCCAGGCAAGAAGATCAAACTGATCATCATTTCCGGCATGGGGGGATCGGTCAGCAATGGCATGACGATCCCCTTCCTATATCGTGTGCGGGAGCGACTGCGAGAGAAGAAGATTCGCGTGGAAGTCTTTCTGGCAACTTCGGAAGGGTATCTGGGGCTGCAGAATATCCAGGAAGAGAGCGTGGAGAGGAACTGCGTGGCCTCGGCCATGCTGTGGGAATATGCCATCGCTGGCAGAAACGGCCTGGTCTATCCTGGCAAGGACGGCGTCAGAGACAGAAAGATGTTTGACGGCCGCATCGCCCACAGAGTCTACATCTTCTCTGGTGGAGCCGCTGAGACCTCCCTGAAGTATCAGGCCATCGCCTCTACCATTGCCACCTGCATCTCTACCTTGGAGCTCACCAAAGTGGGCAGCTACCTGGACGGCGACCGGGTAAACTATTCTGCCCACATCCTGGAGAGGGAATGGCGGGGACACGACGGCGGCTCTCACCCCACAGCCCTGCTCACCATGAATGTGGCCGGTCTGAAGGCGGACTGCCTGCCGCAGGTGTTTCACTGCTATTCGGCGAAACGTTTTCTCCAGGAGGTGACAAAGCCCCTCTCCGACAACGAAACAGAAAAGATCAAAGGAGCAGCAATTTCTGCTTTTGTGGAAAGCAACCTGAATGAAGACGAGCTCCTGCAGAAATTCAGCAGGGAGCTGCCCACCCTGACGCGTGACACCATAAACAGGGCATCAGTTTCCGAGGAGAACGTCTATCAGTTTCTGCGCGAGAAGGTCGACGAACTCCAGGAAGACTTTCAGCAGGCATCGGAGGCCAGCAAGAGGGACGGCGAGGTGCAAGAGTTCATTGACAGAGTTGCCGCCAGTTTTTCTGCCAGGGCAGAGGAAATCGTCACCGCCAAAGACAACTATCTACGCGGCGGTCTGCTCTATTATGAAAAGCTGGCCTCCCTGCTGGATGAAAAGATCAGCCGGGTCTCCACCAGCATCTCGCGGCTGGAAGCCGAGCTCTTCGAAGGAACCAGCAATCAAGAACTGGAAAATCTCCTTGAAAAACTGGCCGTTGTTACCCGAAAGAAAAAAGGCATTGGCGACATTGTAGTCAGAATCGGCGACTCGCCCACAATTACTCTCATCAATCAGATCATAGATACCGCAGGCAAATTGCAGAGCCAGCGAAGCGAAAAGCAGAAGCATCTCTTGCTGCACCGCATATATGACTCTCTGGGCAGATTTGTCCGGGAGCGGCAAGAGATTCTCAAGAGCACCATCTACAGGTGCACCCGCATGGCCGCCGAACTGGAGCGGGAGGCAGAAAAGATCAAGAGGATAGGCCGGAGCGCCTTCACTTACCAGAAGGAAGATTTCGACGCCCTCATGGAGCACTTCACCAGGATACTCACGAGCGAGCTGGATACTGTTCCCACCTTGCAGATTCTCGCCAGTCTGGGACTGCCGCTCTCAGGGGGTGAGGACTTTGACGAGCAAGCTTATCTGCAGAAGCTGTTGGCACTCACCAGACCCGATCTGGAACAACTGACGGAGTGTGTGGATGAATTTTTTGTAAATGATCCAAGGGTCTACGATTATATTAAAATGATGCTGCAGCAGTTTTTCATGACCTTGAAGCTGGACCGCGACAGGTTTCCCACGCTGGAAACGAGCCAGTGTTCCTTCGTACTCTGCACCAAAAAAATGTACGACCGCTACCGGGACGATCTCTTCGAAGGCTACTGCCACATCGAGACCGACAACCCTTTCAATGTGCTCCTCACCAGGCATGAAGAGGGTTTTCCCTTTGCAGCCATCAGTTATCTGCACCGGATAAACAAGGAATTTCGGGAACTCAAGGCTCACGGCAAAGCCGCCTTCGGCCATATAATGGCTGACCTGGACGAAAAGCTGCCGGCTCTGGATTGCTGACGTTCCAAGCGTCTGATCACACTAATAGGGGGTTTGGGCTTCCATCCCAGATGGATGCCCAACCCCCGTACAATTCCACCTGCTTCACCTCATTGCTGAAGCTGCCGGGTTGGCGTCAGAATGATCTCGATGCGCCGATTCTGGTGGCGGCCTTCTGCAGTGTCGTTGGAAGCCACCGGCCGGTAGTAGCTGTAGCCGCAGGCCGCCAGCCGCTCAGGGCCAACACCGCCCTCATCCTGGAGAAAGCGCGCCACAGCTGTGGCCCTTGCTGCCGAAAGCTCCCAGTTGGTAGCATACCTGTCCCGCAGGCCAGGCCCAATGGGCACATTGTCCGTGTGGCCCTGGATGACGATGTCCTGGTCTTTTTCCTTGTTCAAAAACTTGCTCACAGCGAGCAGCGCCTCTTTGCCCCTCTGGTTGATGGCCACGCTGCCTGTATTGAAAAGTATCTTGTCCACAAAGGTGACCTTGAGTTTGCCTTCCAGTTCCTCGATCTTTACCTCTTTGGCCTCAATTTGTGCTTTCATGGTGGCCTCGAGAGCCTTCCTATTCTGAAAAGCCTTTTTGATGACCCGCGCCTGCTGCTCTATCGTGGACTCCTTCTCGGCAAGCTCGTATTTTACTCTCTCGAGCTCTTGCGACAGCTCATCAGTCCTGTCCTGAAGGTTTGCATATTTCGCCTGCAGGGCAGAGAGCTCTTCCGAACACTGGGCCTGACTCTTCTCCAGTCTAGCCACTTTGTATTTTTCTCTCTGCAACTGGTTGCGCTGAGCAAGCACATCTCCTTCAAGTTCCAGATACTTCGATTTAGGAACACAGCCAAAGAGCAGTCCAACAAGCACAGGGCACACAAACAGGAGCCGCATCCTTGCCATGGCTTTCCTCCTTTTCCTGTTCTCTCACTGTTCGATTCCCCACCGTCTGCGCGTGTGTAATGGTACATGGTACATGCTTCATGGTGCAAGGATGAATATAGGTGGGTACGGAGACCCCCCCACGGATCTGTGGACATAGGGTTGGAGCTGCTCTTGGCCTCTGTTGTCATTTTTTTCGGATCACATCAGGGCCAACGCAGTCTAAAGCCTGCGGCTACCGACCTTTTGCCGTGCCATTTACCAATAACCGATAACTGGCAATGGAATGGTCGCCAATGACAGGCTGCAGACACCTGTTATTGGATCGCGCTTAGAGAAGCGCTCTTACAGTGAAGAGATTTGCTGAACTTGTTCAGGCGAATCATGTGGGCGACTTTCCTGGCACTCGCTTCCAAGCCGTGCGCCGTGCATCCTCGTTTATTATTGCCCAACTTCGCACCTACATCTATTCTAGCAACATCAACATCGGGGTTATTATGGTAAAGGGCGGGGTTTGATAACTCTCCCAATCGCTATCCAGCTGCTTCGAGGTAAGAAAGCCCCGCAGGGCATCATCCCTCGTAAAAAGATGATTCCAGCGGAGATCAAGGCCAAAGTCATCCTCCAAGCTGGAAAGATTGGCCAGGCTCTCCGGTATGCGGCCCATAAGCTCGTTCGAGTCTAGTATGAGCCTCTGTAGTACTAGAAGCTTTCCCAGTTCAGGGGGAATAGGTCCCCTTAGCTTGTTACTGGACAGATAAAGCCTTTGAAGGTTGTCGAGTTTGCCTAGGGCGGCCGGAATGCATCCCTCTAGCTGATTACTGCCTAGATCAAGCCTCTGAAGATTGCTGAGATGGCCCAGCGCGGCCGGAATGCTCCCATTTAACTGGTTATTGCCGAGATCTAGACGCTGGAGATTGCTGAGACTTCCCAATTCTGCTGGGATGCCCCCTTCTAGTTGATTATTTCGCAGATTTAGACGCTGAAGATTGCTGAGATGGCCCAATTCTGTTGGGATACCCCCCTCTAATTGATTAAAACCTAGACTGAGCCACCGAAGATCGGTGAGATTGCCCAATTCTGCTGGAATGTTCCCGGTTAATGCATTGTTGTATAGATCGAGTTCCTGAAGATGACTGAGGCTCCCAAGTTCGACAGGGATGTTTCCGCCCAATTGGTTGTTGTACAGCACAAGGTGTTCTAGCTTCTTGAGATTGCCTAGCAGAGCAGGCACCTTACCATCCAAGTTATTGTGGGACAAATCTATAGCTATCACCGTGGTATTGCCTGCGTCAACGTATATTCCATACCATCTGCCTTCCGTGCCCGGCAAGGCAAAACCGTCTGCTGCCAAGGGGGTATCCTTCCAGCCCTTGTTATCAGTCCAACTGTCACCATTAGTGCTTTCAAAAAGAGCAATGAGTGCTTCCCGCTGTATAGCAGGAATGCCAGCCCACACCCGGGGGGCTGCTACAACAACGCAGGCAACCACCAGCGCCAGCGCAACACAAAGATAGAGATACTTGTTCACACCTCTCTTCCTCCGTCCGCACATTGGTTAATGATTGTTTGATATAAAAAAGGTTTACCAATTACAAAAATCGCACCCCTCGTGCTGGTAGGTGGAAAATTGTATTTTGAGAGTGCTCAGATGCTGCAATTTGCTAAAAATTATTCTGACACAGGGAAGGTGACAGTGTCAAGGAAGAGGATGACAGGGCTTGAGGCTGGCGACCATTCAGATAGAGGTGGGAGCTAGTCGCTTACGGCAACGGCTACGATTCCAGTTTCGCGGTTCGGTTACGTCTGTCGGCTTTTTCGTTCGTGGCCGTAACCCTCTGCCAATACGGGCCTGGTAACCATGGCCCTCTGACGCTTCCTTTCGCGGCAGGATGCTGCTCCCACGGTTTCAGTACGCAGCTGCTGGTGTCATGCCCGAAAATTACTGTCGATGACAACCGCATAACCTGGCCTCCACACTGGGCAACGCAGGCTAAAGCCTGCGGCTGCCGAGATTTTGCCGTGCCGTCTACTGATAACTGACAACCGATAACTGACTATACACTCAGGCCAACTTCAACTCGCACGCCTTTTCGTGGATGAGCTGCGCCCTGCGCACTTTATCAAGATCTGTCCTGCTGTTTACTTCCGCCACGTAATCAGCAAACATCTCATACACATCTTTATGTTTTTCCCGAAGCTGCTCCGCCTCGATTTCTGCGGTTATTCTCTTTGTCATAAACTGCAGCGCTGCCTTCACCTTGTCCGAACTGAAAGCATGCATCTCGTCGGTAAGCTTCTGGCACACCTCAGCAAGGTGAGTCCAGGTCTCCTGCGGAAAGGTCACATCCGTCACCAGCACATCGTTTTCGTAATCGTGCTGCTGCTTCCAGTAGAGTTCCACTGACGGATACTTGTCTGGCTTTATCTTGATTTCTACGATTCGGCTTTCTGTCTCCATGTCCTCCATCTCCTTTCCATCCGCACTTGGCAACTCAACCAGGGGTGCAGCAGCCGCCTCCTCCTGCAAATGGCGGCCGACCAGAGTTGAGATCGTTTCCGTGCTTTCCTCGGATACCTCTATGAACCGGATGCCGGCGCCGTAGGTGAGAGTCTCGTCATCAAGGCAGTGAATGTTCGCCCGCACTACCTGGGCCTTGATTGTCAGGCCGAGTTCGAGAGGAGGCACGTTTATGAAGGTGACCATGAGCTCCTCAGTCAGCTTCATAGACTCCCCCCCGCAAATAAATGCTCCTGCAAGGCTGACGTCTTTGGTCTCTGCGGACATGTAGCCGCGAGAGCCCTTGATGATGAGAGGCAATTTGATCTGGGCCCGGGGGTGCCGTCTTTTTTCCTGCCCAACATGTTCAATAATCACCTTTCTGCGATCGCTGCCCTGTCTGCGATCCTTGCCGCTTCTCCTTTCCGGTCCGCAGTAGGCTGGATCCTGCTTCACCCTCCTGTCCTTCCAGAGGCGCCGTCTTTCACGGTGAGACCTTCTGTCCCAGCGGCCGCTGCGACGCTCTTTTCCTCCTCTGGCGAAATAGTCAGGATCAAAAGCACGACGACGATCGTACGGCGAGAATTTTATCCTGTCCGAGGGGGGCTTCGAAGCAATTTCCCTGGTCATTTTTTCATCCAAACAAGCCAGAGGGCTGAGCTTGCAAAGCGCTGCTCACAACCGATTACCCCTGGGTAGTAAGAAAGTTGCCGGGCATCTCTTCAGCCATTTAGCTCCTCATAATACACTAGCTTTCGTGCCGCCGCTAGATGCTTTCTTCGAAAGAATCGACTCGATCTGGCAGGCTGCTGGCCGCAATGGCCGCCATCGTGGTCATCAACAGCAAAACCTGGTTTTTGGGCGGTACAGAGACTGCCCCTGCGGACTTTCTCCAGGCAAATCGTATCTATTGAAAAACCGCTTTATTCAAGGTTGTTTGTTGCAAAAAGTGGTGGTTGCCTTCCCTTGTTTTTTTGGATATCTTTAAGCAATCATTTTGCTCAACCCGCCAATCTTGTTCCTGCTTTCCATATTCTTTACAGGGAGTCTATCGTAAGGTGGATCGTAGAACCTTCCTGAAAATCGCCGGGGCAGGCGGTCTTTCTCTTGCTGCAAACTGCACGTCTCAACCCGTGCAGCATCTCTACTCTCTGGTACAGGCGCCGGATGATCAGGTAACCGGCAAGGCTACCTGGTATGCCTCCACCTGCAGGGAATGTCCAGCCGGCTGCGGAATCCTGGCAAAGAATCGCGAGGCCAGAATCATCAAGCTGGAAGGCAACCCTCAACATCCCATAAACAGAGGAGCACTGTGCATGCGCGGCCAGGCTGCTCTTCAGGGAGTGTACAACCCTGACAGGCTGAAAAACCCCGTCATGCGCACAGAGCAGGGCTGGCGACCTCTGACCTTTGCCCAAGCCGAAGCTCTCATCAGGAGTAGAATCGAGAAAGCAGCCGCTGCACGGCAGGGCCGCCTGCGTCTGCTGACAGAAGTATGCGGTGACACTCTGCTGACTTTGATGACAGAGGCGCTGGCAAGGTGGAATTCTCCCCCCCCGGTGGTGTTCGAACCTTTTGCCTATGAATCTCTCAGGGCCGCCAACCGCCACATTTTCGGCCTCGAGGGCCTGCCCTCCTATCATCTCGACCAGGCAGACGTTCTGGTCTCCTTTGGGGCCGACTTTCTGGAAACCTGGCTTTCTCCTGTTGAATATGCCAGAAAACTTAAAAAGATGCACGGATTCGACCGGGTAGGCAAAGGTCTTTTTTACCAGGTCAGCCCATACCAGTCTCTCACCTGCGCCAATGCTGATGTCTGGCTGCGCTGCCGGCCAGGTACAGAACTCGATATCGCTCTTGCCATTCTCAGGGAAGCTCTGCGCAGCAGCAAGGGCATGGAACTCTCCAGAAAAGTCCGGGCCACAATGGAAAACATTTCCGCCCCTTATGAGAGGGACAGAGTGTGTGAACTCGCCGGAGTCCCCACAGAGCTGTTTGACAACATGCTCTTCAACCTCCTCAAGGCAAAGCGTCCCCTCGTCCTTGGCACCGGTGCCGGCGGCACTGCCGGCTCACACGGCATGCAGATCAATATGGCAGCAAACCTGCTCAACCTGCTCTTTGATCCTTACCTCACCCTTTTTGATTTCATCAACAGGCACAGGGTGGAGGTGGCAGCGAAACGTTCATCTGTAAACGCCTTCTTTGCAGAACTTGCCAGTGGTTCAGTAGAGCTGCTCTTTCTTCATCAGGTCAATCCTCTTTTCACCCTCCCTTCTTCAAAAGAACTGAGTGGGTTATTTAGGACCGGCTCGCTCTTTGTGGTGAGTTTCAGTAATTTCCTCGATGACACTAGCCAGCAGGCGGATCTGGTGGTCCCTGTGGCCATGCCTCTGGAAACCTGGGACGAATACAGCGGCAAAAGCGATCTCGTGTCAACGCTGCAGCCTGTCATGGGAAAAGTCACAGACGCTCCCCATGTGGGAGATCTGTTGTTGCGCACAGCTTTTGGACCCGAAAGACCTTTGCCGAACTACAAGGCCTATCTC
>JAFDGZ010000073.1 GCA_019309045.1 Deltaproteobacteria bacterium
CGAGGCCAGGCCGGACGTGCTGTGGGTGGCGCTTGGTACGCCAAAGCAGGATCTCTGGATCTTCGAGCACAAGGAATCGTTAAGAGTCCCGGTAGCCATTGGTGTTGGTGCTGCCTTCAGGTTCCTGAGTGGTCATGTCAAACGAGCTCCCAAATGGGTGGGAGATAGTGGATTGGAATGGATCTGGCGTCTGCTTTGCCAGCCAAGAAAGTTGTGGCGCAGGGAATTGATTGAGGTTCCACAATTTGTAACTCTGGCGCTTTTAGAGTTGATGGGTCTCAAAGAGTTTGAATAGTATGCGTCTCCATACAACTCGCCTATACCCTGAGCTGATAGAAATTCAAGAATATGGTTCGGCGTAAGCTGAAAGTAGCGCTTGGACACCCCGGCTTGGGTTACGGGGGCTCCGAAGCACGAGTCATGTGGGGGATTGAGGCTCTGAAAGATAGTTATGAGGTATCCCTCATCACAACTGGGGAAGTTGATTTAGCTAGACTGAATCAGTATTACGGCACAAATGTTCAGCCCCATGAAATAACAGTTCTTCGCGTACCACTTCCATCGTTTATATTGAAAATGGCGGGGGGAGATGCCCTTCGTGGCGCTCTTTACGGACGATTCTGCCGCAAGGTTGCAAATCAGTTCGATGTTCTGATCAGCACTTACAACTTTTGTGATTTTGGTGTGCCAGCTATCCATTGCCTGGCCGATTTCTCATGGAATGAAGAGATACGCACAAGGTCTGATCCTATTCCCATGGGACTTCGCGGTGTTTTCCACCGACATAGCATCATTCGAAAAGGTTACCTGGCTCTGGTAAAGACCTTGGCATCGCCTTCAGGAAGGAACCTATTAAGCGGGGAGGATCTCCTTCTAGCCAATTCCACGTGGTCAGCCGGTATTATGAAAAAGAAGTATGGAGTTGATATCGAGGTACTTTATCCACCTGTATTTGATGGTTTTCCTGAAGTCCCACCAGATCGGAAGACGTGGGGTTTTGTCTGCATTGGCCGCATCTCTTCTGAAAAACGTATAGAGCAGATTCTAGAAATTCTGGAACGAGTCCGCAGGCGAGGGCAAAACATACATCTTCACGTAATTGGCAAGATTGACGGAACGCCATATGCCAGGAAGATTCTAAGACTAAGTCAAGAGTACGGCGATTGGGTCTTTTTTGAAGGTACCAAGTTTGGCGAGAACAAGGCAAAAATCCTCGCATGGCATCGTTTTGGTATCCACGCCCGCAAGAACGAACCTTTTGGCATATCTGTTGCTGAAATGCTCAAAGCTGGCTGTATTACGTTTGTGCCGAAAGAAGGAGGGCAAGCGGAGATTACGAACCATCCGCTTTTGCTCTATGACTCGGTTGAGGATGCGGTTAAGAAGATTGAAGCTGTCCTCCGGCAGCCAGACTTACAAACTGAATTACGAGATCACTTAGTAAGGCAAAGTGAGCGATTTTCTACAAACAGATTTATAGATGAATTTAGAAAAGCTGTAGAGCAATTTATTTGTATGAAAAACGGGGTGAAAAAAGGGGCAGCATAATGGAGAGTCGCTCGCATAAGATTGCTTTCGTTGTAGCGACAAGAGACCGACCGCTAGATCTCAGGAATATGCTGCAAAGCCTGTCAGACCAGTCGCACCGTCCGGATCAAGTGGTTATAGTTGACTCCAGTGTAGAATCAGTGGAGGCGACTGTTGCTGACTTTTCATGCCTCAATATTGAATATATTCACCACCATCGACCATCTGCTTCAGCACAGAGAAACATCGGATTAAGATACGTCGATCCTGACACAGATCTGATCGGTTTTCTAGATGACGACATAGTGCTGGAAGATGGGGCAATGGAAAAGATGTTGCAATTCTGGCAAAGAGCCCCAGAGGATCTGGGCGGTTGTGCTTTCAATCTTAGAAACCCTCCTCTGAGAAAAGAGCTCCCACTGAAAAACTCACGCTTGGCAGAATGGCTGGGGGTTTACAGCAAGAACAAAGGAGTGGTTACACCCAGCGGCTGGCACACCCTATCTGGTACGGTTTCTGAGACGATGTTTGTAGAATGGCTTCCGAGCACCGCGTCGGTATGGCGAAAAAGTGTCTTTGGAAAGTTCCAGTTTGATGAATATTTTGATGGATACAGTTACCTCGAAGATCTTGATTTTAGCTATGGAGTGAGCAAGAAGTATAAACTAGCCGTGGTTGCGGAAGCAGGCTTCTATCATTACCCCTCCGAAGCAGGCTTCTATCATTACCCCTCCCCGTCAGGGAGGATCAGTCAGTATGATTTTGGTAAGATTGAAGTTGCTAATAGACTATATCTTGTAAGAAAACATGGGCTGTCCGTACCCCGCTGTTATCTGGGATTATTACTTCGTTTGCTTGTGACCCTGGGAGCCAGCGCTACCCGGTTCGATACTGGTAATCTTCAGCGGGCAGTGGGGAACTGTGTGGGCCTGGCGCTGAGCCGCCTATGAAACAATCCCTGAGGAAGAACTGCTTCTCCAGGATGCCTCGACGTCTCAAGGTCCTTGTATCAGCTTACGCGTGCAATCCATATCGAGGTTCTGAAGAAGGGGTTGGGTGGGGTTGGGTAACAGCCATTGCAAGACATCATGATCTCTGGGTAATCACTGCAGACTTTCACCGAGATGATATTGAATGCGAGATCAACAGGAATGAGCGTTCTTATCAAAATATAAACTTTTATTATGTCCCTCCCAGGCCGTGGCATTACTCTCCAACAAAAGGGTGGCAATTTGTTGAGAGCTCAATACTGAAACCTGTCATGAATTGGGCATATGCTCAATGGCAAAGGGATGCTTTCCGGCTTGGTTCTGAGCTTCATAAACAAATCAGATTTGATCTTGTGCACCTCATAACCTATGTTGGCTTTCGGTTTCCCGGTCATCTATGGAAGCTTGACACACCTTTTGTCTGGGGTCCTGTCGGTGGACTTGAGAACACGCCCTGGCATCTTCTACCTTCGCTGGGATTTACAGGATGTATTTACTACTCCTTGAGGAACATTCGCAATTCTCTGCACAAGAAGCTGTTGCCTCAGCCCAAGAGAGCCTTTGAAAAGGCCAATGGTGCGATCATTGCGGCCACAAGTGGAATTCGAGAGGAAATACACAGGTGCTATGGTGTTGACAGCCAGGTTGTTCCTGAAGTAGGTCCGCCTGATTTCACAACAAGAGACTATTCTCTGAGGAAGCCTGGTGAATCATTGAAGTTGGCGTGGAGCGGTTTGCATCTACCCGGCAAAGCCTTGCCTTTCCTGTTGCAGGCGTTGAGCAGCCTTCGTCACACCGTCAGCTTTCATCTAGATATCCTTGGCGCTGGTCCCTGCACCAGGAAGTGGCAAAAGTTGGCAGTCAGACTTGGTATTGCTAGAAAATGTGCCTGGCATGGCTGGCTGCCAAGAAAAGAGGCCCTCGAACTGGTTGGCAGGGCACATGTCTTTATCATTACCAGCGTCAAAGATCTTACTTCCACAGTCTTATTGGAAGCGCTGGCATTGGGACTGCCTGTGATATGCCCGGATCATTGCGGTTTCGCAGATGTGGTCACAGCAGAATGCGGGATCAAGGTTAGATTTGACTTTCCACGGCAGATAGCGATGGATCTGGCTGAGGCAATAAAAAGGCTCGATGATGACGAGCAAGAACGCCGCCGGCTGGCAAGGGGAGCATTGCAACGAAGCAAAGATTTTTCATGGGAAAGAAAAGCTGAGGTGATTTGCACCGTTTATGAAAAGGCGGTTGCAAACAGCTGACTAGAGCTTTATGGTTCTTCTTAGATCAATCAAGAAATCAAAGGCTTTGAGATTACTGGGCACCATGCCAATAGGCTTGGTCCTCTGGCTGATGCTCTGGGTGAACATAGATTCCGGTCCATGGTATCTGCGGAATCCCAGCGGACTTCTGGGCTACCTCCATGCTGCCCGTACTCTGCTCCCCTTTGCTGCCATCATTCTGGCCTGGGTCATAATAGCCAGGCGCCAGATTCCAACTGTTTTTTCCTGGGCGAGCCCTGTTCGGTTGATGACACTGTTTGGGGTTGTTGCCCTGTTTTCTTCCTTATTTTCACCAAGACCCCTGGAGGCTTCTTACTGGGGTAGCCTCTATCTTTCAGTTTTCATAGTGCTCGAGGCTGTTCTTGTTGGACCGGATTCATTGAAAAATGCCAGCCAATTGCTTGTTGTCAACTGGATTATAGTGAGTCTGTATGCAGTGGCTCTCATCATAATAGGACGACACGAGTTGTTCGGAGAAGGTGGTCGACTTATAGGCTATGGAATTATCCACCGCATTCCCGTTGTGGTGGGGGCTACCATGTCTAGATCCTCTGGTATTTCTCGTTTTGCAGCTATTCCAGCAACTATCGCCTTTTGCGCGATTGTGAGGGGCAAGAAAACGGTGAGATTTCTCTGGCTCATTCCCTTTTTTGCCTTTACTGCTGTGATTATCACCATGCAGTCACGGGGGTCTATTCTTGGGTTTGCGGCAGCCATCTGTTTTGTACTGCTAACACACAGGTCAAGGTTGAAGATGCTCTTGCTGGTAGTTGCTATTCTGGTAGCTTCTGTTTGTATAGATAACGCCATCCCTGATCGGACCGTGGAATACATTTACCGCGGACAGGACAGGGTGGAGTTTCTTACCCTCAGCGGGAGAACGCGTACGTGGGCACGAGGGTGGGAGCTTTTCAAAGAGTCACCACTTTTGGGGTCAGGACCACTGGCGGATCGCTATTCACTGCACGGCGAGCACATGCATAATGCCTACCTCTATGCATTGGTGCAGTCTGGAATTCTGGGGACAATACCTTTTGTTGCGGCATGGCTGGTGACCTGGTTGCAGTTGATCAACCTGTTGCGTCGAAGGTACTCGATGGAACCTTTTCACAAGGAGCTGCTCATACAGGCAGGAGCAGTGTTGGTGTTTTTCACTGTCAGAAGCGTGCCCGAGAGCAGCGCTGCTTTTTATGGAGTGGATCTTCTGATTATGCTTCCTGTTCTGGCATATTTCCATATTCTTCATGAGTACTACAAAATACCTCTGCTAGCAAAAACTCGGTCAACAGTAACAACACGTAGAATACGCTTGACGCCGCGACCTTACAGGTTAAGGCCTTTTCGCCGTTAGCTTTGTCAATAAGGTCATGACGGGCGGTTCTGCACTCAAGTGAGTCCTACAGGCTGGAATATTGAACAACAACTCCACCCGACTATCATTTACTGGCAAGGCGGCGGAGATAAAGCTGCTCCTTTACTGCGCTCGTCCAGAGCTGGACGGAGAAGGTATTGAACAGATACGCCCTCTGGCAATGAATTCCGTTGATTGGGATTACCTCCTGCAAACCGCCTTGCAGCACAGAGTGATGCCTCTCGTGTACGTAAATTTGAAGAAGATCTGTCCGCTGGCTCTGCCAGACGCTGCAATGGCCAGGTTCAGAAAGGCATTCCTGACGAATGCTGCACATAATTTGCTCTTTACTGAGGAGCTTTTCAAACTGCTTGATGTGTTGCATGGCCATGACATTCTTGCAGTGCCAATTAAAGGACCAGCCCTCGCGGAAGCGATCTATGGAAGTATTGCCCTGCGGCAGTTTGTTGATCTGGATATTCTTGTGCACAGGCAGCAGGCGTTGGCTGTCATGGCACTGCTCAGTTCCACCGGTTATTTGTCAGAAGTTCCGTTAGATGAGGTACAGTTAGAAAGATATATACGAAGAGAGTATAGCCTGGCGATGACCAAGAATAAGAATACCCGCAGTCCAATAGTTGAAATTCATTGGGAAATGACAGGCAGATACTCCTCGTTCCCTTTCGATCTCCATTTTCTTAAGAATCGACTGGTGAATGCCGAACTAGAAGGCAGAAAGATTCTCCAACCTGCTGCCGAGGAACTCCTGGTTTACTTGTGTATGCACGCGGCCAAAAATTGTTGGGATAGTCTTGATTCTATTTGCTGCATTAGCGGGTTGATTCACAGGAGACCTTCACTCGATTGGCAAAGAATTACGCTTCTAGCCGAGAAAATGAGATGTGAACGTATACTGTTGCTGAATCTTTTTCTGGCTAGCACTCTTCTCAATGCGTCTCTACCGGAACATATCCAGGAGAAAGCGATAAAAGATTTATCGATAAAAAAAATCGCCCTCGATGTAGTCAGAAATCTCTTCTGTGAGAATGATGTACCTTCAAGATCTGCTGTAAACTCAGATTTCTCGACCATACATTTCAAGGTTCGTGACAAATTCACTGAGAAAATTCGATATGTCTTGTTTCTCCTGTTTTGTTCCACCAGAGAAGATTGGCGAGCTTTTCCCTTGCAAGCTCGTTTTTCCTCACTGCATTTTCTGTTGCGACCAATAAGATTGTTCTTAATTCTTCTTACCAACATGTTTGGACGATATTTTTCCAACGAACGTGAAGCGTTTGCAGGAGATAAGTACGTAGACTGATCTAGTAAGCGGATCAAGTCTTGCTTTTCTGTCTCTATTCTAACTGGAAAATACTGGAAGACTTTGTCGACAGAGCAGCGAGCAGCAGATTACACCAGGCGAAATCGCATCTGGGATCAGCGACTTTCTAGCAACTAACTCCTATGGCACTATTATCCTTTGCAGAATCCCATGATAACCACAGTACAGTCGATGTATACACCGCTGTCAGGGAACACGTACTCAAGCGTTTTGTCGACATTGCACTTTCAATCTTTATGATGATGCTTGCTGTTCCTGTGTTTCTTCCTGTTGCACTGGCAATCAAACTGGAGGACGGCGGTCCGGTGTTTTATCGGCAGGAGCGCTGGGGACTGAAAGGGAGAAAGTTCAGGGCATATAAGTTTCGTACCATGGTACCTGATTCGGACGAGAAGTATGGGGTGATTCAGGCCAGAGAAGATGATGACCGCATCACAAAGACCGGTCGGATATTGCGGGCCATGGGATTGGATGAGTTGCCGCAGATCTTCAACATACTGCTGGGGCAGATGAGTTTTGTGGGCCCCCGGTCGCTGGCCGTGGGCGAGATAGTAAGAGATGAAAACGGCCAGGTGGTGGAGTATGAAACTATTCCCGGCTTCAGGGAGCGGCTGCTGGTGAGGCCGGGTTTGACGGGTCTCGCCACTATCTATATCCGTAAAGATGCGGCGCCCAGGAGAAAATTCAGATACGATCTTTTCTACG
This sequence comes from Deltaproteobacteria bacterium, assembly GCA_019309045.1. Classification (NCBI taxonomy): domain Bacteria; kingdom Pseudomonadati; phylum Myxococcota; class Myxococcia; species Deltaproteobacteria bacterium. The sequence goes on from JAFDGZ010000073.1 coordinate 7,198, forward strand.
TCCGCAACCAGTCCTTGCTGCTCGACCTGAAGCTTATTGCGCTGTCCTTCTGGATCAGCTTCAGGGGCAAGTGGGAGACGCGGGGAGAAAAGGTTTAACCGAATACGGGTTGCGAGTAACCACAAGGCTAGGAGGCTTCCGCCTTCGCTCATGGCTATGGCGGATGAGGGGAAGCTTGGAGGCCAGAAAGCCAGGAAGCTAGGAGGCTGAGAGGGGACGGCGCCTTGCGCTGTCTGCGCCACAAACTTTTCTCTGTTAACCTGTAGCTCTTGACCTCTGACCCTCGACTCTGGACCATAGAATGGGGTTATCAGGAAGGACTCGGTAGGAGCGGCTCTCTAGCCGCGACAGCCCAATTCCAGAAAACCTATCAGGGGCCTGAGTCAAATTGTTCTTGGTGCTAACTGCTAACTGCCTAGTGCCTATTGAAACCGGGAGTCGAATGTGAGCAAGAAAGTAGCGATTATCGGAGCCTCGTCTGCGGGACTGTTCACGGCGCATTTGCTTGCCCGCCATGGTCTACAGGTTGAGGTGTATGAGGCAGCGGAGCCTATCAAGCCGCCCAAACGCACCCTTATTGTGACCGACCATTTTCTCCGTCTCACAGGACCTCTGGGGGCGGACACGGTCGTCAACAAGATCAATCGGTTCGAATTATTTGCTGACGGCAAGGTTGCATCAGTGCGGCTGGCGCGGCCTGATCTGGTCATTGAACGCTCCGCATTGGTAGAGAAACTGGTGGAGCAGGCAAGGGAGAGCGGCGCCCACATATTCGCTGGCCATCGATTCAACAGCATGGAACTTAACGGTGGTACGCTCAGATTCACTGTGGTGCGTAATAATGGGAACACCCAGTTGGTCAATGGATCAGCAGATGTGCTTGTGGGGGCGGACGGAGCCTTCAGCAGGGTTGCTCGAACTGCTGGTTGGCCGCAGCGAAAAACTCTGCCGTTGATACAAGCTCTGGTGAAACTCCCGAAGGACATGTCTGTGCATACCACCAGAGTCTGGTTCCTTCCCGAAGAAACACCATATTTCTTCTGGCTCATACCTCATTCTTCAATGGAAGGGGCTCTTGGGCTGATTGCAGAGGATGAAAGGCTGGGTCGGTTGGCCCTTGAACGTTTCTTGCGAAAAAAGGGCCTGCAACCTCTCGAATTCCAGAGTGCCCGCACTCCCTTCTATAGCCAGTGGGTTCCGTACAAGCGCAAGATCGGAAGAAATGATGTTTATCTGGTGGGAGATGCGGGGGGGCACGTGAAGGTCAGTACTGTGGGGGGCGTGGTCACCGGTTTGCGGGGAGCGCTGGGGGTTGCCGAGGCAATCCTGAATGGTGGGCACAGTTCGGAGCTGCGGGCGCTTCGACAGGAACTCGGCATCCATCGGCTTATTCGTTCAGGTCTCAATGGTTTTTCCCAAGACCACTACGCCAGACTTCTGGATTTGGTGAACTCGTCCGTGAACCATCTACTGAGCTGGCGAAGTCGCGATGAGGCCAGGAAACTCGTTACCCAGCTTTTCCTGAAAGAACCTCGGCTTCTGTTTCTTGGACTGCGGGGACTTGTGCAACGTGCCATATTCGCTTCGGGGCGCTGAGGAGCTCAGTTGGGTTCTCTGGACTTACTTTGCCAGGCGTGAGTCGTTCAATCAAAGCGAAAGTGAAATGACACTCCAGAGCCCCATTGTGAAGCCTACTCTCCCAGGCTCCGCTGTCTTTGAAAAATGACCAGAGAAAACAGAAAAGTTGGCGAAGATTGGCAGAACACCCATCGCCGTTATTTCCAGTGCGGTGGTATTATCATTCAGGTGGAGTCTGGCCTGCCCATAACTGATACCACGTTTCAACCAAAATTCAGGCTTTTCCAGGTAGAAGGCCCTGGAGAGGACACTATCTCTATAAGGCACCACTTTTCCTTGCCTGACTTTAAAGGTCATAATCTGGGGACGGAGGTTTATCGCAGGTCGCCCTGGGCCGTTTATAAGAAGGGAGATTCGTGGGTATATGTTGGCATCTCTCCTGCGAAAGAAGACGACCACCTCCACAGGGTTGCGGTTTTCAACCACGATCACACAAGGGCCCTGATATACAATGAGCACGAAGAAGTATTCCGCAACGGTGGTCTGCACTCGCTGACGCTGTTTCCCACTGACCAGATCCTTCTGGCCAGGGTTTTGGCCGACAGGCAGGGCTGCCTGCTGCACGCCTGCGGCGTCATTATTGATGCGAAGGGAGTCCTTTTTGTGGGGCACTCTGATGCGGGCAAGTCCACCATGGCGACCTTGCTGAAGGGCAGGGCTGAGCTTCTTTGTGATGACCGTATGATCGTGCGCAGATGGAAGGACGGATTCAGAATCCACGGTACCTGGAGTCACGGTGATGTTACAGAGGTGTCGGCTAATTCTGCGCCTCTGGACGCCATTTTTTTCCTGGAACAGGCCCGAGAAAATAGCGTGATTCCAGTTGATGACAGAAAGGAAGTAGTCAAGAGGCTCCTGGCCTGTGTTATAAGACCGCTAGTGACAGCTGCGTGGTGGGAAAAGATGCTCGACTTGGTGGGAATGATGGCAAGAGAGGTACCGTGTTATGTGTTGAGGTTCGAAAAAAGTGGAAAGGTGGTCGAAATTTTAGGAGATAGGCTGGCAAGCCGTTGAGCACATAGTCTTGCCAACTTGATCGCTTGGCGACTCCACAGCTGGGCAACAAATGGTACACACTGAAACCAGATATGCAATAAAGATAAAGCCAGACAAGTTCTCCCTCTGGAAAAACAAGCGTCCTCTCCTGACCCACCTGGACATGGAGCTCACTGAGCGATGCAACAACAACTGCATCCACTGTTATATAAATCTGCCAGCCGACAATGAAAAGGCCAGGATGAGGGAACTTACAACAGAGGAGATAAAAGAGATCCTCGAGGAGGCTGCCTGCCTGGGTTGCCTTACTGTAAGATTCACTGGAGGCGAGCCTTTGTTGAGAGAGGATTTTGAGGAATTGTATATTTTTGCCAGAAGGCTGGGACTCAAAGTCATGCTTTTTACCAATGCAACCCTGATTACCCCGGCTCTAGCAGAGCTCTTTAGTCGTATTCCTCCTTTGAAAGCAATTGAGATCTCAGTATATGGAATGAGGAAGAATTCTTACGAGGGTGTTACCAGGACTCCGGGGTCTTTTGAAGCTGCATGGCGTGGAATAAATCTCCTCTTGCAGAACAATATCCCTTTTGTTGTAAAAAGTGCTTTGCTTCCGCCCAATAAAAAAGAAGTTGACGAGTTCGAGGCCTGGGCGGCTACTATTCCCTGGATGGATAAGCCTCCCTCTTACTCAATGTTCTTTGACCTTCGCTGCCGGAGAGATTCGGCATATAAGAATGGCAGCATAAAAGCGCTGAGACTTTCTCCTGAGGAAGGGGTGAGGGTGCTGAGCAGAAGACAGGAAAAATACTTCAGGGAAATGGAAGAGTTTTGTTCCAAGTTCGTCGGACCACACGGAGATACACTTTTTTCCTGTAGTGCGGGGACTGGCGGCGGTTGTGTGGATGCTTACGGTAGTTTCCAACCTTGTATGATGCTGAGACACCCGGCGACTATCTACGATCTGAAAAATGGTTTTCTAGAAGACGCCTTGAGAAATTTCTTCCCAGGGATCAGGGCACGTAAACCTGAAAACGCCGATTATCTAGCCCGTTGCGCCCGCTGTTTTCTCGAGAGTCTATGTGAGCAGTGTCCGGCCAAATCATGGATGGAGCACGGTGACCTGGACACCCCAGTAGAGTATCTTTGTGAGATTGCCCATGCTCAGGCTCGTCATCTCGGGATGCTTGCAGATGGTGAGAGGGCGTGGCAAGTGCAGGATTGGCAAAAGAGAATAAAGAAGCTTTTGCGAAGGCGGCCTGCTGAAGGGCTGGCAGGCTGGCAAAATGAGATTATATTTGATATTTAAACTAATATGTAGTAATTTTAAAATGTTATCTGGCTCTAATTAGGAGAGGAGACAAATGAAAAAACGTTGGGAAAAACCTGAACTCATAGTGTTGGTCAGAGGTAGACCAGAGGAAATGGTGCTAATGGCATGTAAGATTTGGGGTTCAGAGGGTGCCAATGGTTATGTATTGGACTGTCTGTGGGATAGGGAAAAACAAGAGTTTTGCAAAGGCGCAACGAGAAGCTGATTTTCTAATATCTCAGTATCTTAGCAAATATTTGGTTTTATCTTAAATCATCTCTTTGCTCCATAGCTGCTTTGCTGTTCAAGACCAAAAATAATTGTTCGGCGAATAAGCAGAAGTTTTGTTCTTATCCTTCCCGGAAAAGCAAGTGCCCTGTTTCCAATTGCCCAGCAATCCTGTCCAATAATCTTACACAAGCCAGTCGGTCAACAGACTATTTGCATCTGCATAAAAGGAGGCTTTGCGGTGTCAAAATTGGTCGATCTTGATACATGTTATCTTCCTTCAGAAGACATAGTATCTCGAGAAATAGAAGGGGAGCTGATCATCGTTCCTATCGTTTCAGGAATAGGCGACATGGAGGATGATCTGTACACGCTGAACGAAACGGGCAGGGAAATATGGCGAAAACTTGACGGGCAGAAAAACCTGAGGAGGGTAGTGCAAGAATTGACGGCAGAGTTTGAGGCTCCGCAGGAAGAGATCGAGAGGGATGTTATTGGGCTGGTGGGAGAATTGCTGAGAAGGAAGATGATCATCGAGGTCGACAAGGAGTGAGGTGCGGGTTGGGAGTTGGCCACTGGGTGTTGTCGGTCACCAGTCATCGGGGGGAATGGCGAGTGGACCCTTTCATCCCGCGTCTGCTGATGCTGTCAGATGGAGTTTCCTGGCATGGATATGTCGCCAAGTTCTGAGATAAAATCTTTTTTGTTCAGCAAGCGGGTCGGGGAGCTGTCGCTATCAGGGCTTGCTCTGGTGGAAATCCTCAGGACTGTACTATCAAGGGGGGCATCATTCAGATTTCAGGCAAGAGGCTTCAGTATGTCTCCCTTCATAAGAGATGGTGATGTCATTACTGTCTCACCATTGCCTCGAGGATCGTTACGTTGTGGAGATGTACTGGCCTTTGTTCATCCAGCAACGAAGAAATTGGTGATCCACAGACTGGTTGGTCAGAGGAGAGGCATTTTGCACACAAAGGGAGACAACAGTGGCGACGCTGAAGAGTTGATTGCAGAGACAAACATCCTCGGATGTGTAACCAGAGTGGAGCGGCATGGGAAAAAGGTGTTATTTGGACTGGGGCTCGAGCGTCGTCTCATAGCTTTTTTTAACAAGAGGAACCTGCTCCTTCCTCTGTTGACGCCTCTGCGTGGTTTTATTGGCCCCCTTAAAAAGACTTTACTCTCTTGACAACGTCCTATCATTCTTCCATACCACTGTCTGACTTTTCTCTCTGGCAAAAAGTCAAAGGCAAACGAGCACTTACTTCATTCGATCTGGAGCTCACGGCTCGATGCAACAACAACTGCAGACACTGTTACATCAATGTCCCCACTGACGATAGCATTGCAAAGGCACAAGAACTCACTATCGCGGAGATCGAGGAAATAGCCGGCGAAGCTGTGTCGCTGGGTGCTCTGTGGTGCCTGATCACTGGTGGCGAACCATTGTTGAGGGAAGACTTTTTTGACATTTATCTCAATCTCAAAGAAAAGGGGCTCCTAGTTTCAGTCTTTACAAATGCAACTCTGATCACAGATGAACATATTAGAATTTTCAAGAAATATCCTCCTCGGGATATAGAAGTGACGGTCTATGGGGTGACCCGGGCCACCTATGAGCGAGTTACCAGGAACCCGGGTTCCTTTGCTGCTTTTACAAGAGGCCTGCACTCTCTCCTCGATAGTGGTATCAAGGTGCAGCTGAAGGCAATGGCGCTTCGCTCCAACGTGGCGGAGTTGCCGCAGATCGCCCGCTTTTGCCGGGAGAGAACCAGAGAATATTACCGCTTTGATCCATTCCTGCACCTGAGGTTTGATGGCAACGTGTCGAGAAACAAAGAAATATTGTCACAAAGGCTTTTTCCATCTGAGATAGTTACCCTGGAGCAGGCGGATCCCGAGCGGCTCGAATCTCTGCACAAGAGATGCGACAAGCTGATCCTGCCAGAGAGTTGCTGTGGCGACTGCAACCACCTCTTTCATTGCGGTGTGGGAAGCGGCAGTTTTGCTATAGGCAGCGACGGATTCTTTCGCCTCTGTTCATCCCTGTACCATCCTGAATGCATCTATGATTTGAGAAAAGGAAATCTCACTGATGCGTGGCACAACTTTGTCCCCCAGGTGCGCAGTATGCAGTCCGAGAGAGAAGAATTTAGAGAGAAATGCGGGAGCTGCTCTTTGATTAACCTCTGCCTGTGGTGTCCTGCACATGCGTATCTCGAGACCGGCGAACTGGATGCAGTGGTGGATTATTATTGCAGGGTGGCTCATGCCAGGGCAGAGATGCTGGGAAAATTGGAAGCTGGTAAGCTTGCTGGTCGCGGTTAGAGAACCGCTCCTACCGAGTTCTCCCTGATGATCGGTCCCTGATAACCGATAACCCAATTCTATAGTCCAGAGTGCCGGGCAAAAGCTCCAGGTAAAAAGTTAAAAGTAAAAAGTGAGAGGGCTGCGGCGGAGATGGCGCAGGGCTTCGTCGCTTTCCGGCTTCCCGGCCTCCCAGCTTCCCCTTGTCCGCCGTAGCCATGAGCGAAGGTGGGAGCCTCCTGGCCCTGGGATTACTCGCAACTCATGACAACCACACTCATCCAGAAAGCTAGAGAAACGCTGAGGCTAGACAGGGCTGTGCGTTTCGTCTGGCAGGCAGGGCCAGGCTGGACCATCGGCAGCCTGGTTCTTGTCGTCATCCAGGGGACGCTGCCGCTTGCAGCTCTCTACCTCATGAAGCTCATCGTGGATGCGGTCACGTATGCGGTGGGATCTGCGGACAAGGCGGCAGCTTTGTCACAGGTGCTGCTGCTCATTGCGCTGGCAGCAGGCGTAGCTCTTCTGCAGGTTTTCTGCCGGGCGTTGGCAGGCCTGGTTCAGGAGGCGCAGACCCTGGCGGTCACGGATCACATGTATGGTGTGCTCCACGCCAAGTCTATTGAAGTGGATCTCGAGTATTACGAGACACCACAGTACCTGGACAGCCTGCATCGCGCTCAGAGGGAGGGACCCCACAGGCCCACGCAGATCGTTCAGGGCCTGGTCAGGCTGGGCCAGAGCAGCATATCGCTCGTTGCCATGGCCGGGCTTCTTTTTTCCTTCCATTGGGCCGTGGGGGTGGTGCTATTCGCTGCGGCCATTCCTGGTGTGCTGGTGCGGCTCAAGTACGCCGGGAAGATGTTTCACTGGCAGCGGCAGCGGACGTCGGCGGAGCGGCGGGCAAGCTACCTCAACTGGATTCTTACCGGGGACATACACGCAAAAGAAGTCAGGCTGTTTCAACTTGGCAATCTCTTTAAAGAAAGGTTTCGTGAACTCCGGGAAGAACTCCGCCGCGAGAGGCTCGAAATCAGCCGCAAACGTTCCCTGGCAGACCTGGTGGCTCAGGGCAGCGCCACAGTGGCTGTGTTCAGCACCTTTGCCTTTATTGCCTATCGGACCTTGTTGGGCATGATCACTCTCGGTGACATGGTCATGTATTTTCAGGCTTTTCAACGAGGTCTCAGCTACCTCCGTGAAGTGCTAGGAGGACTTGCCAATCTCTATGAAAACAACCTTTTTCTGTTAAATCTTTACGAATTTCTTGACCTGGAGCCCAGGGTAAAGGAACCTGTCAGTCCCATTCCTGTACCACACCGCCTGCAAAAGGGAGTCTGTTTCGAGCAGGTATGCTTTCAATATCCCGGGAGCAGTCACACGGTTCTCGAGGACATTTCTTTGACAATTGAGCCGGGTGAAGTAGTGGCCCTGGTGGGGGAAAACGGCTCGGGCAAAACAACGCTCATCAAACTCTTGTGCAGACTTTATGATCCACTGGAAGGAACCATCAAACTCGACGGCGTTGATCTACGGGAGTTCAGGACTACCGAACTGCGCCGGCAAATAAGCGTCATTTTTCAGGACTACGTCAAGTACCATCTCACTGCAAAAGAAAATATCTGGCTCGGCAATATCGATCTCCGCCCTGAAGGCGAGGAAATTGTGGCGGCGAGCCGCCGGGCTGGCGTAGATGAAGTGATCAGCAGGCTGCCTCTGGGCTATGATACAATACTGGGCAAATGGTTCGAAGACGGGGAAGAGCTCAGCATTGGCCAGTGGCAGAAGGTGGCCCTGGCCAGGGCATTTCTGCGGGACGCCCAGATCATGGTTCTGGATGAGCCCACGAGCTGCCTCGATGTGAAAAGCGAATATGAGGTTTTCAGGAGATTCAGACAGCTGCTCAACGGTCGTTCCGCCATATTGATCAGCCACCGCTTTTCCACAGTGCGGATGGCGGATCGGATTTTTGTCCTGGAAAATGGCAGGATTCTAGAAAGCGGCAGTCACCAGGAGCTTCTCCGGCTTGGGGGCAAGTACGCCCGTTTATTCAATACCCAGGCGGAGTATTATAGGTGAGGTTTGGGATTGGTGGAAGGCTGGGAGGCTGGAAGGCTTCCATCTTCGCTAACGGTGAGAGCTGGGGCAACGGCTATGAAGAAAAGCCGAAAGCCGTAGCAGACACACAAAACAGACTTTGTAGCCAGTTATGATGCGCAGACAAGGAGAACAGGGAGAATTCTGAGATAATCTGATCTGGGCCCGTGCCAAGAGCAAGAAAGGGAGCCTGCAGGGCTCCCTTTCTATTTTTGGGCAAGGTGAAATTGATAGTTGATGATTGTATTCGTA